>JAPYWU010000022.1 GCA_028276205.1 Dictyoglomaceae bacterium
CCTACTTTAACAGGTAAACCTAATTTTATAGCTTCTTCAACAGTTATAGGATAATCATGAGTCCATGTACCTGTGGCAAGGATTTCTGCAAGTTCTCTAGCTTTTTCTTCAGACATCTTATCTTTTAAAAGTTCATAAACTGATTCCTTTACCTGCCTAATAGCCTTTTCTGCTACATCTCCTAATATAAGAGTTTTATCTTCAACTTTATCTGCACCTTTTCTATTTATTGCATTTAATATGGAAGCCGCAGGATATTCACCAAGTTGGGGATCTACTGGACCAAGAACTGCATTTTCATCCATAATAATCTCATCGGCTGCCAAAGCTATAAATGTACCACCAGACATAGCATAATGGGGAACAAAAACTGTTACTTTCCCTTTATGATTTTTTAAAGCATGAGCTATCTGTTCTGCTGCAAGCACAAGCCCACCAGGAGTATGTAAAATAAGATCAATAGGCATATCTTCTGGGGTCAATCTTATTGCTCTCAAAACTTCTTCTGAATCCTCAATATTTATATATCTTGCTATTGGGATACCAAAAAGATTCATTGTTTCTTGTCTATGAATTAGGGTTATAACCCTTGATCCTCTTTTTCTCTCTATAAGCTGGATTAACCTAAATCTTTCAGCCTCAATAACTCTTTGTCTTACTATTGGAGATAAACTACTTAATATAAAGATTATCCAAAATATGTCCCAAAAACCCATAAAGTATACCTCCTTTATTTAAAAATAATGGTAATAATAGTAATACCTATATTTTTTTCTAAAATATTTAGAAATTAAAAATCCAAAAACAAAACCACCTATATGAGCCCACCACGCAATCCCACCACTTAAGTCTAAAAATATCAATGAGAAAAAACCAGAAAATAGTTGTAGAATGAACCATAAACCCAGATAAATAAAGGCAGGAATATAGATAAAATCAATAAAAAAACCAAAAAGAGCTATAGTTAAAATTCTTGCTCCTGGATAGAATCTGATATAAGCCCCTAAAACACCTGCAATAGCACCACTTGCTCCAATAGCAGGTATATATGGATTTACACTAAATAGGACTTGGACTAACCCAGCAACAATTCCAGAAATAATATAAAAAAATAGATACCTAAAATGTCCCATGGCATCTTCAACATTATCACCAAATATATAAAGATATATCATATTACCAACAATATGAGACCATCCTCCATGAAGAAACATAGATGTAAAAAGAGATAAAATAGCGGATGGTAATAAATTTGGATTATAAAAACGATAAGGTAAAACACCAAACTTAAAGAATATATTTTCCCTAATATATGATGGTAATGTAATTTCCCATAAAAAAACAGCTATATTAATAGCTATAAGTAAGGTATTAATAAAAGGATATTTTCTTGAAGGGATATCATCTCTTAAAGGGATCATTCTATTAACCTTCTAATATAAATTTTACAATATAGCTATTGCTTCTATCTCAATTTTTGCCCCACGAGGTAATGCTGATACTTGTATGGTGGATCTTGCTGGAGGTTTTTCAGGAAAATAGTCCTTATAGACTTCATTCATTAGAGAAAATTCAGACAAGTCTATCATAAATACTGTAGTTTTTACCACATTTGCTAAACTTGCTCCTACCGACTCTAAAATACCCTTTATATTCTCTAATACCCTTTTTGTTTGCTCCTTTATATCTCCATTCACCATATTTCCAGAAGAAGGATCAATAGGAATTTGTCCTGATATGAAGATTAGATTTCCTACTTTCACAGCTTGAGAATAGGGACCAATAGCAGATGGAGCCTTAGAAGTGGAAATAATCTCCTTCATAAATTAACCCCCTTTAATTAAAATTGGGAAAAAATCTTTTAACTTTCTAAATGCTACACTTCTATGACTTATCTCATTCTTTTCTTTTTCTTTCAATTCTCCAAAAGTTTTTCCGAGAGGAGGATAATAAAAAATTGGATCATATCCAAATCCAAAATCCCCTCTTATTTCATAAGCTATATAACCTTCTACAACTCCTCCTGTCACTATTTTTATATCTTCTTTATGATCATAGTATACTACTTTACAAACAAATCTTGCAGTCCTCTTCTCCCAAGGAATATCTTTCATTTTTTCAAGTATAATATTCATTCTTTCTTTATAACTTAATCCTTCTTCAAATCTTGAAGAATAAATTCCCAATATATGCTTTAACATATCTATTTCTAAACCTGAATCTTCACCTATAGCTGGTAGATTTAATTTCTCAGAAACAAATTTTGCTTTTAATAAAGCATTTTCTTCGTAAGTTTTTCCTATCTCTTCTGGTAAAGATACCTCTATAAAATTGTCCAATGTTTTTAAATAATCTTTATATTCTTTTAAAATTTCATAAATTTCTTTTATTTTCCCTTTATTTTTGGTAGCCAATACAATGTATTTCATAATAAACCTAATGTCTTTTTTTGGATTTCAATTAGTTTTAAAATACCTTGTTTAGCCAAACTTAACATCTGCTCTAATTGTTCATGAGTAAAAGGTACCTTTTCAGCAGTACCCTGAATCTCAACAAATCTTCCACTCTCGGTCATTACAACATTGAGGTCAACCTCTGCCCTCATATCCTCGTTTGCTGAAAGATCTAACAAAATCTCACCATCTACAATTCCAACACTTACAGCAGCAACAAACTCCTTTATTGGTATCTCCTTTATGATTCCTTCTCTTCTTAATTTTTCTAATGCATCATATAAAGCAACAAAAGCCCCAGTAATTGCAGCTGTCCTTGTTCCCCCATCAGCCTGAATAACATCAGCATCAATCCAAAGAGTCCTTTCCCCTAACTTAGAAAAATCCACAACAGCCCTTAAAGAACGGCCTATCAGCCTTTGTATCTCTTGAGATCTTCCGTTTATTGCACCTTTTACTATATCTCTTACCTTTCTTTCTGGTGTTGATCCAGGAAGCATTCCATATTCTGCAGTAAGCCATCCTTGATTAGTCCCTTTTAAAAATGGTGGTACTTTATCTTCCATAGATACAGTACATATTACTTTAGTTTCACCCATTTCAATAAGAACTGAACCAAGAGGATATTTTAAATATCTTCTTGTAATTTTAACTGGTCTAAGGTCTATGTTTGATCTTTTATCAATCCTGATCATTGTCACCTTCCTCTTTCTTTAAGTTTATTAACTATTTTATCATACTCATCTTTACTCACAAAACCTACAAGCAAGTATTCTTGTCCCTCCGAAAAAATAAATTCTGGATATAAATAAAATTCCTTAATCTCTTTAGTATTCTTAACATGAAGTCTTGGCCCTGTACAATGTATTACTTTGTCTCCTATTTTAATATGTTGTTTATCCCAATAAGAAACTTCCAAACCCATGTCGATATATTTTTTAACCTTTTCTTCTATTTCTTTAATCTCTGTATTAGGTCTTTCTTTTAACTTAATTACAAATCCATGTTTAATATCACTATGACCTTCAATGTATCTATATAACCCATATTCTTCCAATACCATACCTGTTAAGTCCTCAGCAGTATGAGCCTGTAATCTATATGTCAAAGAAGGAAATACTATATTTACAATCTCTTGAGGTAAAGGCCCAAATATATTAGGTCTCGTTACTATAACTTCTTCTCCAACACCAATCAAAAGATCTGCGTTTCTTTTTAAATAAGGATAAATGAGTTCAAAATGCTCACAAACAACTTTCTTTTCATTTTCCAAAGCTTTTAGAATAGATTCTGCCAATATGTATATAGGATAAAAAGCCAATTCAAACCTAACATCCACATGATAAATAAAATCATAAAACATATTTCTTTGAAAATCTTCTACTATGGGGGCTGGACGTCGATATATACCTTCATCATCATTAGTTAAACTTAATCCTGGAAATAATCCTCTTATAAGTAAGGATTTTCCAGAACCAGAGTCCCCAATCACTCCGATAAGTTTGTCATCAGGAAGTAAAAAATTTTGAGAGATTACAGATCCAAGAAGCATAAGTCTTGCTTCTCCACGAGGGGCATAATAAACAGCTTCTTTTAAAAGTACTTTTGTATGAATCATTTTATATTATTTCCAAAAAGAATTACCTTCAGAATCTATAGCAACCATAGCAGGAAAATCTTCTACCTCAAGATAATAAATAGCTTCTGGCCCTAATTCAGGAAAAGCAAAAATTTCCATTTTTTTTATTTTATCTCCTAAATAGGCTCCTGCACCTCCTACTGTTACAAGATAAACCCCTTTATACTTTTTAAAATACATTTCAGTTTCTTTGTCTCTCTTCCCTTTTCCTATAAAACCTACTATTCCTTGAGAAAGTAGCCATGATACAAAAGGATCCATTCTCTTACTTGTTGTGGGACCTGCTGATCCTGAAACTCTTCCCGGGGGTGTTGGTGATGGCCCCATATGATAGATAAGACTATTTTTTAACTCTAAAGGTATTCCTTTTCCTTCTTTTATTAGATCAACGAGAAGTTTACATGCTTGATCTCGAGCAGAAAATATAGGACCATTTAATAATAACCATTCACCTACTTTTAAGGATTTAAGTTCATTTATCTCCTTTGGAAGAAAGATTTTTTTAAATCTCATATTTCAAACCACCCATGTCTTATAGCGGAACATTGCATATTTATGGCCAAAGTAAAACCAGCAATGTGAACTGGAAATACCTCAATATGTACTCCTAATGCTGTAGTTTTACCCCCTAAACCTCCTGGACCTATATTTAGCTTATTAATTTCTTCTAATAAAATTTCCTCCATTTTAGCCCAATATGGATCATGATTCTTTTCTTTTAGTGGTCTTAAAGTAGCCTTTTTAGATAGTAAAGCAGCCTTTTCCAAAGTTCCCCCTATACCTATACCAACAAGTAAAGGAGGACATGCATTTGGACCATAATTTTTTACATGATTAACTATCTCATTAATAAGCTCTTCTTCAGTAACTGTTGGTAAAAGGCTTTTCACAATACTGGCATTTTCACTCCCAAAACCTTTAATCAATATATAAACTCTTAATTTATCTCCAGGTTTTATTTCGTAATGAACGATTGCAGGTGTATTATCTTGTGTATTTATCCTTCTTAAAGGGTCTTTAACAACAGAAGGCCTAAGATAATTTTTTTTATAAACATCTGATACTGCCCTATCTATAAGATCGTTAAGATTTCCTTTTACATATACCTTGTCTCCTATTTCTACAAAGGCAACCACCATTCCACAATCCTGACATATGGGAATTCTTTTCTCTTTTGCTATCCTGGCATTCTTAATAAGTATATCAAGAACAATTTTTGCATTTTCATTATCTTCATTATTATATGCCTCCCAAAGTGCGTCTTCCACATCCCTGGATAACTCAAAGTTAGCTTTTGTTATAACATCAACTAATTTATCATAAATTACATCTCCGTCTATAACTCTAAACATCTATTTTCACCTCAAGTAAAGGTGCATGTTGTTGTGCTCCATAAACATCTGTATCTCCAGGACTTCCTGATGGAACTTTTCTTCTAATATTTGCTTTAACTGCATATACAGGATCAAAATAAATAACTGAAATTACGTCCGATTCTTTGATCCCATATAGATCTGCCCAAAATTTTTTTGAAAAATAGTTCATATTTTTAAGCTTCTCATATACTTCCTTTTCTTTAAAGATTATATCAATGGTTAAAATAAAAGGACCACTGTTCTTTGTTCTTATAACTTTTGCTAACTCAATCATATTTTTCATAAACTATACCTCTACCACTTTAATAGGAAATTCATAGTCATCAAGTTTTATAAGATGATATAATTTAAACTCAAAAACTTCTCCCCATATAACCTCCGAAGGTGAGAATGGAAATGCAAGATTTCCCGCTGTTGCTATTCTTCCCTTATAACCATAATGAAGCAAAGTAGATCTTATATATCCTAAAATCATCTTTGTTATATCAGTATCCTTGCTTATAACCTCTACAACAAGTCCTAATTCATGAGACAGACCATTATACCTTTCCCATTCACCCATTACTCCATTTTTTCCATATATATGAAAATAAATTCGATAATCATCCTTTATATCTCTAAAGTTTTCTCTTACTAATTCTCTCTGAATCTCCAAAATTTCGTCTATTTGTGAAATCATAATAGGATCTCTAATACCTGCTATAAATACTCCCCTTATTCCAACTAACTTTGCACCTTCTACTTTTAACCACTTTTCTTTACCTTCTATAAATCTTGAACCTTTCACAATGACTGTTTTCTCATCTTTTTGAGTAAAAGTGGTAGCTGTTAAATCAATAACTCCATCTGGTCCATGTAAAAAATATGGATCACTCTTTTCATATAATGTATGGGCAGCAACTGAAGTAACTGTACACCTTCTATTCTCATTTAAAGGGAATACTTCAAAATGATCATCAAAGAGAACACCTATAAGTCCATCTCTTCCACTTCCCGGTTCTGCTGCAATAGCCCCACACTCTAATATTTTCCCTAAATGAAGAGATAATCCCTTAGAATAACCATAATGTATAGGTAAAGCAGAAAAAGGTGCAGGATCATAACTCCGTCCACAAATTATTATATTTACACCCTTTTTATAACCTTCTATAAAAGGATCAATGCCAACTTGGGCTACTATATTTGTAATACCTTCCACATCCTCTAACCCAATATCTGAGGAACCATCCAAATTTTTTATATTTCCATTAATTATAGATTCTTTTATTTTATCTTTAGAAATATCCGTATATATAATGGCTACTTTCATATGAAAGTTATTTTCTTCCAGTATCTCTTTTACTATTTCAAAAGTCCAATTTACAGATGATTCACTGCCACATCCCCCAGCACTTCCTATAAATAGTGGAATATCCAATTTGTGAACCATATTAATTAGGTAATTTAAATCTCTTTTTGTAGCACCTCGATCAACAAATGAAATACCTTTACCAAGGTAATAGGGACCAGGATCAGTAGATCCAGCATCAACAGCAATTAAATCTGGTTTTATTTCTAAAGCATTATAAAAACTTTGGACTGGAAAACCATATCCAAGAATTGCTGTAGGAGAATAGATTTTAAACACTTTTTACTAATCCCTTTCTCTTTAGAATTTGAAGAGTTCTATTCATTTCATTATTTACTATCATCAATCCCTCATCTACCCCCATACCAGGTTTAGCTAATATCTGATCTGCTTGAGTAGCAAGTGCTATATGCACAGAAACTTGAGCAGATCTATCTGTCTCATTACAACTTCCCCCTATATAAGTACCAATATTGTGTTCCTTACAATATAAAGCTGCCTCTATAGAGTTATGAATACTACCTAAAACAGGAGTTTTTATTTGTATCATATCAACTGCTTCTGCTCTTATAAAATCTTTAATATCTTCAAGATTATTACACCATTCATCAGCCACTATCTCCACTCCTACACCCCTTCTTTTTAGTTCCTTCCTCAACTTGCTTAAAAACTCAATTTGTTTCTCCCTATCTTCTAAATCAACAGGACCTTCTATTCTTAGTTTATGTGGAAATGCGATTTTTTCAAGTCTTGCCAAATACTCTACCATCTCATCAATATTATAATTAAAGGCTATTCCTATAGTTCCATATACATCTATGTGTAAAATTGGTAAATATCCCTCTTCTCCTAATATTCTTATTCTTTCTTTTAGCCAACCTATATATTCTATTAATTTTTCTCCCCTCCATCCTAATTTTGTTTCTACATTATTTATTAAACCATGTGGAAGAACATCTACTCTCTTCAATATCATTTTGTCCACATTAATATATCTATCATCTCCTGATTGGGCAAAAATTGGAATTCTCTTTATGTCAAAATTCAAATTATACTCTTCTCTTATTATCTCAGTCATAGTTTTTCTATAATGTTTTGAAAACACATCAAGAATAGCTTGAGAAATTCCATATCTTACTGCAGTATGTAACTTATGATCATCTATTTTGAAATTATCAATCTTAACACACAAATCTCTAAAACTTTTCCATTCATCCTTCAACAGAAATGGGAAAACATGTTGTTCCAAAACTTTTACCCAATCCTTAGTTTTAAAGAGAGGATCCCTTCCTCCCGCACCAGAATATTGAATAGCAGTACAATCCCCGTAAGCTATTTGATCATCTTCTAATATGAATATAACAGAAATACTTTCTCCTTTTTGTCTTATAGCCTCATAACCTTCGGTTAATGGTATTCCTCTATATGCAAAACCATCTTCACGAGCCCCTGCTTTAATTGCTCTTTGGTCATCAAAATAAAAACCAGAAAGTCCTATCGAATATAGTATATCTTTAATCATTTATTTACCTCGGCCTTCCTATTAATCTTCCCTTACTTATTGCATAGATATCATCAAGTACCATTTGAAAACTTACTTCTCTCTTCTCAAAACGAGCTCTTTCTTCCAATCTTTCTTTATGAAAATTTTTTATCTCTTCATCAAAAGGTAAATTTCCAAAATCAAAATATCTAATAGCACCTTCATTATCTCTTACTGGCATTACCCTTCCATAGGTATACTTACTTGGAGCAAAAGGCACATCCAAAATTCCTGAAGAGAAAGCCCTAACAGTTCCAACAGCTATATCCCCTTCCCCTATTTCATAAACTCTATTTAGGATAGATCTTACCTCTCTTTCAATAATATATTCCTCTTGACTTAACTTATCTTCATCTATAAAATTTTGATTTTCTAACATATTTAAAACCTGACGAGTATTCTTAAGGGCTGAGGCATTTGCTTCTTTTGTAGGAATACCAATGGCTTCTTGGGGTGTTTTTACAATTATCTTAGTAACTTTTGATATGGCTCCAGCTATAGTCCCAAAACTTATAACTGCATAAGCTTTAGCCTCGTCTTCTGGAAAACCTCCCATCCAGTGATGAAGAACAGTAGTTAAATGGACATCATAATATCCAAAACTCGCAAGATATTCCTTTGTTAGTTTATCTAAAATTTTTATCGAAGCTACGTCTTGAATAATATTACCGCATTGTCCATATCCTACACTAAAACTTTTCACTCCTTGTTCTGCAGCAAGTATAGCCTCTATTATTCCAATAACTATTGAGATAGATGGTGGAACTAAAGTACCAGTGAGAGGCCCAAAGGATTCTCTATTTATTAATATTCCTTCTTGAGCATATATCCCTACAAGATAATCTACATATTGCCAATATAAAATTGAATTTTCTAATGGAACATCCTTAGCATAAGGAATATTGTAAGTAATTCCCCCTCCTTCAAAAGATGTAAAACCTGCAGCTAAAGTAATTTCAGCAAGAAGTCTTGCATCTGGAGTACCATGTCTTATTTCAACAGGAACCTTTACACTTTCTATGATTTCTCTACAAGCTTTTACTCCATAATTAACAGCAGGAAAACCATTAAGAAGATACCTTCCTTCTTTTAAACTTTCCTCTATTCCCAATTGTGCTTCTTTATATCTATTTTGTCGAGTATAACTATCAATAGTTGTAGGTAAAATATCTGCCCCACCTTCATCTTGCAAATATTGGAGAAGAGCAATATGATCTTTTAAAATTGGAACTCCCGCCCTTGGTTGTAATAGAGTTTTACCATTTTGAGATGCTTCTTTTAATACATAATCAGTATGCTTTTCTTTAGGTAAAGATGCCAAATAAAGAAAGGCTTCTTTTAAATCAACCTCTCTACCTGTAGGCCATGAATTTAAAACCTCTTCCCTCATATTAAGAAAATATTTATGATCCCATTTTTTATTTTTGATAAACATAATCTTATCCCTCTATATTTTGTTTATATATTTTTCCACTAGCCTCAAGGCTTTATCCTTGTAAATTTCTGAGATTACCCCTATAGCAAACATTATATATTCATTATCTACATAAAATGTGGGATTCTTAGGCTTCAATATAAAAGGTTCATCATTGGAATATATCACACCCTTTAAACTTTCTAATCTATAAGGATTATAAATTAAAGGTCCTCCTGTACATACCACTTTATCTAATTCCCTTAAATCTTTCCCATATTGGAAAAGCAATGTTCCCATAGGGGTATACACTAATTCTATATGTCCTACATGCCTTTCTGTAGCAATTTTTACAGCAAAATAAGCAAGAACAGCATCTAAGTGTAAATCTTCATCATTTTTTGGAATATAACTAGTATTAATGCTTAAAAATTTTACTTTTTCTTCTATTAATTTAACCTTATCTTGTGAGAAACTTTTTATAATATCTTTTTTTGCAGCATCAAATAAAGATAGTGCAGACACTCTTACTCCTAAATCTCCTTCCACAGATCTTTTTACATATGGCTCTCTTAACCCCTTTAAGATTACATTACTCTGAGTAGGATCTCCTTTTGCCACTGAACAAACATCAGTAGTTGCTCCTCCCACGTCAATTAATAAACTTTCACCATATATCTCCGAGAAATTTTCCAACCCTTTTAATACAGCAAGTGGTGTAGGCATTACTATACCATCTATTAATTCTTGCACTTTATCTAATCCCTTTGCATGTATAATATTTCTTAAAAAAACCTCTCTAATAATATTTTGAACCTTTTCTATATTTATAACTCCATATTCAGGCATTACATTTTCTGTTATATATATCTCTTTACCTTTAGATAAAAAAATATTTTTTATTTCATCCTGTAAATCCTTATTTCCAGCATAGATAAAAGGAATATTCAAGGGAAGATTTGATAATTTTTTGGCATTTGTTATTGGATAATATCTATTTCCCCCATCAGTTCCTCCAGCTAAAATTATAATATCTGGTTTTAACAGAACAATTTCATCTAAATCTGAATTTGTAAGTTCATAGGAATAGGTCTTAAGCACCTTTCCCCCTGCTCCTAAACTTGCTTTCTTAGCTGCTTCAGATGTTAAATCTGGAACTAAACCTATAGCAATTATTTTTAAGCCTCCTGCAGCACTACTTGTAGCTTTTTTAATATTAAAATCTCTTATATTTAGACCTGTTTGTCTTTCTATTTCAGAAATCACATTTTGTATACCAATCGTTACATCTTCATTTACAGTAGATGGATATTTTGCTTTCCCTATAATTTCATCTCTATCTAAATCAAAAGCAACACCTTTAGTAAATGTACTCCCTATATCAAATATAATTGCCTTCATAATTATTTTTCTAGCCCTAAATCTTTTTTCAAATCTCTAATAACTTCGTCTGGCATTGTTTTTGGTGGATATACTCTATGGAATCCTAATTCTTTAAATTTCTTTTCCACCTCTTCCCAATTTTTTTGCCCTATACCTAAATTTCCACCTATATACAACAATATATTTTCAAGACCTGCCTCCTGCAATTTTTCTTTGAATCCTCTACAATCAAGCTCGGCATGTCCATATAAAGATGAAACTAAAATAGCTCTTGCACCTGACTCAATCGCTGCTTTTATAAAATCTTCTTGAGAAGAAAGAACCCCAATATTAACCACATCAAAACCTGCGGACCTTAGAGCATAATCCAAAATTCTCAAACCAACTGCATGTACATCCGCTCCTATTACTCCAAGAACTACTGTTCTTTCTCCCACTAAAATCACCTCTTAATAAGATTAAATATTAATAGGGATGTATCATAAAGATTATCTATTTTAATTTTTTCCTCCTTAGAATGAGCATTCTCCATTCCTATCCCCACATTAACAGTCCTTATACCATAAGAATTTAGAATATTAGCATCACTGCCTCCCATAGTATAAGTAAAAACTGGAGTCTTTCCCATTTTATTCAATACATCTTCTATGCGTTTTACCACTGTTTCCTTAGGATTAATAGAAAATCCCTTATAAAGATTTTCCTTCTTTAAATCAAAACTTCCCCCTCTATCTTTTAATGCCAAGAGTTCTTTTTCCATATTTTGCCATTGGATATTAAGTTTATCTTCATCTATACTTCTAAATTCACCCTCAAGATAAACTTCATCTGGAACTATATTTGTAGCCCTTCCACCTTTTATAATACCCACATTAGAGGTTACATCCTTTTCTATTCTTCCCCACTTAAGCTTCAATAAAAACTCAGAAGCAAGAAGAATAGCATTTATTCCTTTCTCAGGAGAGGTACCTGCATGAGAAGCTTTACCGAATATTTTTAAATAAAATCTATCATGATATGGAGCACTAAGTATTAACGTACCCACATCGCCTTCTCCATCTAAAACATATCCCTCTTTTGCATGTAAAAGAGAAAGATCCACATTTTTAGCTCCTAAAAGC
>JAPYWU010000244.1 GCA_028276205.1 Dictyoglomaceae bacterium
GTAGTCTTTACATCTGGCCTTACTACAAAGAGTGAAATCACGTCCTTAAATTCTGTAACCCATCCTTCAGAAGCAGCTGCTCCATGCATTACACTTGGGACTATCTTATGCTTTAACCAATCATCCATACAAGATCTCTGATAAGCTGGGAATTTAGATTTATCAACATCTGTTCTTGCTGGAATTGATCCTTTCTTAAGGTTAAAAGCTTCTTGCCCTTCTTTTGATCCAAGAACTTTCAAGAAGGCTATAACATTATTTCTATTTTTAGCTCCTTTTGGAAGTCCAAAACTATCAGATAAAGCATCAAAAATCCCAGCATTACCGGGAGCAAGAACCCATCCGAAATCTTCAAATCCCTTAGCATAGAAATAACCAACAGCCCAATCTCCCATGATAGTCATAGCTGCAGAGCCATCCACAATCAATGCACAAGCCTCATCCCATGTTCTTGCTGAATGGTCAGAATTTACATAGCTTAACATCTTCTTGAAGGTTTCTAAAGCATCAGTTACCTTAGGATCAGACCACTTTGTCTTTCCATTCCATAATCCCTTATATCCCTCAGCACCAAGTTTTCCAATCAATACAGTCTCAAACACATGAGCAGCTTCCCATCCATCTTTTGTTCCAAGGGCAAAAGGTGTGATTCCCTTAGCCTTCAATGCTTCTGCCACCTTAAAGAATTCATCAAAAGTCTTAGGTGGAGTTAAATTATTCTCTGCAAAAATCTTTTTGTTATACCAGAGCACATTAGCTCTATGAATATTTACTGGTACAGACCAATACTGTCCATTGTAAGATACAATGTCAAGTATACCTTTTGGCATTACTTTCTCCCAACCTTCTTGTTTATAGAGGAAGGTTATAGGTTCCATAAACCCTGTTTTTACCCATGTATCTATCAACTCATGACCCGCATGTACCTGGAATGTATCTGGTGGATCCCCACCTAACATTCTTGTCTTAAGAACTGCCTTTGCATTTGCACCAGCCCCTCCAGCCACTGTGGCATTGATAACCTCTACCCCAGGATATTTTTTCTGGAAAATTTCAATTAAAGCCTGAAGCCCCTCTGCTTCTCCTCCTGCAGTCCACCAACTAAAAATCTCTAATTTACCTTTTGATTGAGCAATGGATGTAAAGGTTAATAGTACTAAGAAGATTAACAAAAGACTTAAAATTTTACGATACATAATAAAACCCCCTTTTTTAATAGAATTTTAGAATCAAAGGATAAAGGATATTAGGATAGACACCTCCTTTTTTAGAGTTTAAATATACATTATCTTACACAGTTGAAAGAACCGGCCCTTCAAATATATCCCAGAAAGCCCAAATACCAGCCCCAATAAGCTCTGCAGGATATTCAAGGAAAGAGGTAAGCTCTATCTTAACCTTGCCAGCCTCTTCAGTTATACTTTTCCTTCCTACTATATCAATAAGTTTCTGCCTTATATTTTCCCAAATCTCTCTTGTATCATTCTTTATAAGGGGACCCCCGAGGATAATTATATCAGGATTGAGTCCATTTATTATATTTATTATTCCAATACTTAGATCCTCGATATAAGAATCTAAAGCTTTCTCATCTTTAATTTCTACAAATTCTTTCTCAAGATCAAATCCAGCTTTTTTCGCATTATCACTACCCAACGATGCATATCTTTCCCAGCATCCTAAATTTCCACATTTACACTTTATTCCATCTCTACTTATTGTCATATGTCCAAATTCACCTGCTGTATTTGCCTTACCACGATAGAGTTTTCCCTCTAATATTAGTCCTGTTCCTACACCTTCTCCTATAAATATGTATACAATATTTGAATCCGAAAATTCTATTCTTTCTCCCAACATTCCTTCTGCAACTACTGCCATATTTGCCTCATTATCCATTTTTACAGGAATATCAACAGAAAATTCCTTTCTGAATCTTTCCGTTAACATATCTCCAAGAGGTAAATTCCTCCAATTAATATTAGGAGCTACCACCACATTCTTAAAAGTATTATCTACTATTCCAGGGATGCCTATACCCATTGCGTGAGTCTTACCAAGACCATCAGGATAAAGTTCCCTTGTATATTGAACTACTTTATCTATAAACTCATTAGGGTTTTTGGGAGTTACAAAACTTTTTACAGACCTTATTTTCATAGAGAAGTCAACCCTTGCAATAGTAGAATAAGTAACACCTACTTTTATCGCTATAACATTACGATAATCAGGATTTAATCCCAACATTATAGCTCTTCTACCAATCCTCTTTGTTACATAGGGTTGGATCTCTACGATCATTCCTTCAGAGATAAGACTGTTTATAAGCCTTGTAACTGTACTTTTACTAAGGTTAAACCTTCTGGCAAGTTCCGTACGAGAGATATTTCTACATCTCAAAAATGCGTTTAAAACTATAGTTTTATTAACTTCTCTTTGTTGATTTGCTCTTCCACCTCTTCCTGTCCTTATAAATACCATAATTCTTAATTTCCTTTCTATTAGTTCCTCATTGAAAATAATTCTACTATAATTTAACAACAATCTTTTTATTTTGTCAATAATATCT
>JAPYWU010000245.1 GCA_028276205.1 Dictyoglomaceae bacterium
ATAGGATAAAGCAAAGCTGTGAAGAATATAATAAAAACAATAATCAAACCCCTATACCTTTAAGCATCGCTTTAGGATATGCCACAAAAGAAATGGAGAACGAAAAAATAGATGAAATATTAAAGATGGCAGAAGATAGAATGTATAGAAATAAATTAATAGAAGGAAAGGGATTTAGAGAAACAGTCCTTCAAACCTTAAAGGAATTACTTTGGTCAAACTCTTACGAAAGCAAGGTACATGAAGAAAGAATTAAGGAACTTGCTACAAGAATGTCTGATATACTGTATCTTTCTGATATAGAGAGGGAAGATTTAATACTTCTTTCCCATTTTCATGATATAGGAGAGATTACCATACCTTCTGAAATTTTAAAAAAGAATACCTCTCTTTCTAAAGAAGAATTCAAGAAAATAAAAACTCATCCAGAGGTAGGATATAGAATAGCAGAAGCATCATATGAATTAACAAAAATTGCAGAATATATCCTTACCCATCATGAATGGTGGAATGGAAAAGGATATCCAAGGGGATTAAAAAGAGAAGAGATACCTCTTGTATCAAGGATCTTCTCAATAATTGATGCCTATGAAGTGATGACCTCAGGAAGACCATATAAGAAAGCAAAGACAAAAGAAGAGGCAATAGAAGAACTAAAAAGATGTGCAGGTACCCAATTTGATCCAAATTTAGTAGAAGTCTTTTTAACAATTGTATAAACCATGGAACTTAAAGGGGTAATTTGGGATTGGGATGGTACATTAGTAGACTCTTATGAGGCTTGCATTGTAACCACAAAAAAGATCTTTTCCCTTTTCGGTATAGAGGTAAAAGAAGAAGAATATAGAAAAAACTTTTCTCCTAATTGGTATGAAATTTATGAAAATCATGGTTTGCCAAAAGAATATTGGGAAAAAGTAGATGAACTTTGGAAAAAATATTTTGACTATTCCTTAGTTAGGTGGAGAGAGAAGGCAGAAGAAGTTCTTAATTTCTTAAAAAGTTTTGGTCTTAAATTAGGAGTAGTAACTGCAAGCACAAGAAAAGATATGGAATCGGAAACCCCCTATTTACATCCTGAAAGATTTATAGATGAATGGATCTTTTGGGAAGATTCAGAAAAACCCAAACCAGATCCTATGCCCTTAAAGAAAATGTTACTAAAGATGAATTTATCTCCTTATGAGATCATATATATAGGAGACGCCCCTCAAGATATTTTGATGGGAAAAAGTCTTAAGGTGATAACTATTGGAGTTTATTCTCCCTTCGTCTCACCAAAAAGATTAGAAGAGGCATCTCCTAATTTCATCTTTAAAGATTTAAACGAAATCTTATATTTTTTTAAAGATTTACTTCTCTAATAATTTCTCCAAATTCTCCTTAACACTCTTTATAAAAGTTTCGGTATCCACATATTTATCAACAGGGGGTACAGCAAGAGGCTGAAGATCTTTTGTCATTATTCCACTTTCAATAGTCATAATCACTGCCTTTTCCAGTTTATCTGCAAAATCTACCACATCATAAGTTCCATCTAACTCCCCTCTTTTTCTTATGCCTCCAGTCCATGCAAAAATTGATGCAGTAGGATTAGTAGATGTTTTATTACCCTTCAAATATTCATAATAATGTCTTCTTACAGTACCATGAGCAGCTTCATATTCATATTCTCCAGAGGGAGATACTAAAACTGATGTCATTAATCCGAGACTTCCAAAGCCTGCAGCAATCATATCAGACATAACATCTCCCTCATAGTTCATACAAGCCCACAAAATTCCACCTTCGCTTTTAATAATCTGGGCCACTGCATCATCAATAAGAAAATATCTATAACTTATACCATTATCTTCAAAATCTTTCTTCCTTTTTTCTACCTCATCTTTAAAAATTTCTTTAAAAAATCCATGATAAATTTTGGATATGGTATCTTTTGCGGAAAACCATAAATCCACCTTTTCGCTTAAGGCATAGTTTATGCATGACTTTGCAAAACTTCTAATAGACTTCTCTGTATTATGCATAACCATGAATACACCTTTACCATCAAAGTTATGAACCGAAAAACTTTTGTTTTCAGAATTTTTTAAACTGACCTCCAAAGATAAATTACCTTCCACTTTGTATTCAAAGGCATTATATATATCTCCATAGGCATGTCTTCCAATAATAATAGGTTTTTTCCATGTTCTAACAAAAGGTGGAATATTCTTTACAATAATAGGTTTCCTAAAAACTGTACCATCTAAATATGCTCTTATTGTTGCATTTGGACTTTTCCAAGCCTTTTTTAGATTATACTCTTTTACTCTTTCCTCATCAGGGGTAATAGTGGCACATTTTACTCCTACCTTATATTCTTTTATAGCCTTAGCGGATTCCAAAGTTACCATATCATCTGTCTTATCACGATTTTCAATTCCCAAATCAAAATATATTATAGGTATATCAAGATAAGGAAATATAAGCTCCTCTTTTATCCATTTCCACATAACTCTTGCCATTTCGTCTCCATCAAGTTCTACAATTGGATTTTTTACTTTTATCACT
>JAPYWU010000246.1 GCA_028276205.1 Dictyoglomaceae bacterium
AGGGTAATTAGATCTCAAGTTTTAAGCTTAAGAGAAAGAGAATTTATAAAAGTAGCAATACTTTCAGGTATGCCCACTATAAGAATTGTTAGAAAACAGCTTTTACCCCATGTACTACCAATAGTTTTCACCACATTTATAAATAATATGTCTTGGGCTATTGGTATGGAGATCACACTTGCTTATCTTGGCCTTGGTATAGACCCTACTGTACCTACCATAGGTACGATGCTTCAAACTGCCATATATAGGCAAGCCTTATTCATGGGGCTTTGGTGGTGGCTTCTCACTCCTATAGTTACCGCTATTCTTCTTTTTGTTGCTTTATACTGGATATCTGTAAGTTTAAGTGAATATTTAGATCCAAGAGCTCGATTCCAAAGGATTGGCTTTGGAAAATAACATATATTTAGATTCACGCCATTTATGGAGGAAGATTAAAAATGGAAAAGGTATTAGAGGTTAAAAATCTAACGAAGGTATATTCAATAGGAAGTGTATTTTCAAAAGTTAAGATAACCGCAGTTGATAATGTATCCTTTTATATAAATAAGGCTGAAATATTTACCCTTGCGGGAGAAAGTGGCTGCGGAAAAACTACTACCGCAAAAATGATTTTAGGATTTGAAGAACCAACCTCTGGAGATATTATAATAGAAGATAAATCCATTCAAAAGAATAAATCTCAAGATTTTAGAAAAAAGGTCCAAGCAGTATTCCAAAATCCCTTTGAAAGCTTTAATCCTCTCCTAACTATAGACGATATTTTCTTTGAGACAGTATATAACTATAAGATGGCTGAAAACAAATCTCAAGCGGAAGAGATAATCAATGATAAATTAAAAGCGGTAGGACTATCTTTTGATGAAATAAATGGTAGATATCCTACTGAACTTTCTGGAGGACAACTTCAAAGAGCATCTATAGCAAGATCTCTTCTTACCAATCCATCCATATTAATAGCAGATGAGCCAGTTTCAATGGTAGATGCATCCTTAAGAATGTCAATAGTAAATCTGTTCTCAAAATTAAAGAAAGAGATAGGACTTAGTGTTTTATACATAACCCATGACCTTGCCACCGCCTATTATGTTAGTGAGCGAATTGCAATAATGTTTCGAGGAAATATTGTAGAAATGGGACCTGTGGATAAAGTACTTATTTATCCTAAACATCCTTATACCCAACTTCTTATAGAATCCATACCTGAGGCAGATCCAGATAAAAAATGGAAAAGAAAAATAAGCATTGCAGATACTGAATATACAGAATATCTTAAGACAGGTTGTAAGTTTGCAGGAAGATGCCCAAATGTGATGGAGATTTGTAAAAAAGAAGAACCAAAAGAAGTAATGGTGGATAATGTTATAGTTAAGTGCCACCTATATAATGGGAGGAGAGCATAAAAATGAGCGAAGTATTAAAAACTGAAAATTTAAAAGCCTTTTATATCCTGGAATATTGGGGAGAAAAAAGAGTAATTAAAGCAGTCAATAATGTTAACCTAAGTATAAAACAAAATGAAATATATGGTATTGCGGGAGAAAGTGGTTGTGGAAAATCTACCCTTTTAAAAGCATTACTTGCTAACCTAGATCCTCCCCTCCAACTTATAGATGGAAAATTATTTTATAAAACAAATGGAGATTTTATTGATGTTTTTTCCCTTTCCAAAAAGGAGATTAAAAATTTAAGATGGTCTTTTATCTCTTATATACCCCAAGGGTCCATGCATGTATTAAACCCTGTAAAAAAGGTTAAAGATTCCTTCTTAGAAATTTTAGAAAGTCATATAAAAGCAAAGGATATAAAAGAATACTTTGATCTAATGAGAGAACATTTAAAAGATTTAGGACTATCTCCTGAAGTATTAGAAGCCTATCCCCATCAACTTTCAGGAGGAATGCGTCAAAGAGTTGTGATTGCTCTTGTCACCCTTTTGCATCCTCAAGTTATATTAGCAGATGAGCCAACCACTGCCTTAGACGTTGTAGCCCAAAGAGCTGTTATTCAGCTACTTAAAGATATTCAAGAAACATTTCAAAATACCATTATTCTCGTAACCCATGATATGGGGATACATGCTCAATTGACCACAAGAATGTCTATTATGTATGCGGGAAAAATAATTGAAGAGGCACCAACTCAAGAAATCTTTAAAAATCCTATACATCCATATACTAAATATCTTATACAATCTCTCCCTAAAATAGGAGAAAAAGAGCAAAGAGAGGGAATAGCTGGGAGCCCTCCCTCCCTAATATCTCCACCACCAGGATGTGCCTTTCATCCCAGATGTCCAACTGCAAAACCAGAATGTGCGAAGGAAGAGCCAAAACTTATAGAAGTTTCTCCTCAACATAAAGTTGCCTGTTTTCCTAATTAGTTTTAAAAAGGGGAGGTTATTATTATGAAAAAGATAAATATAGATAGATTATGGGAATACTTAGAAAGTCCTCTTAACTATATTGATTCTGTTATGAGGGAAAAAAATTGGACTTTGGTAGATTTACCCCATGATATAGCCATTGAAAA
>JAPYWU010000247.1 GCA_028276205.1 Dictyoglomaceae bacterium
ATTTTTCAAAACTTTAAGAGATGAGATAAAGAAGAGGATAAAAGAAGGTAAAGAATTAAATCCTAAAATTAGATTATATTGGATGCATCTTGGGCCTTATTTTAAAACTGATTTCTTTTTGTGGATGAGAGAGAAAGGAGCTTACATTGTATTTGAAGAATCCACGTCTATATCTTGGGAGATTTTAGATGAAAAAAATCCTTTTGAATCATTAGCAAAAAAAATGCTTAATCTTAAGGCTTTTTCTACTTTAGAGGAGAGATTCAAATTGGGGGTGGAGAATGTAAATAAATATAAGGCTAACGGTATAATAATTTTTAATCAATGGGGTTGTAGACAAGGATCAGTACCCTCTTATTTATTAAGAAGAAAATTTATGGAAGAAGGTATTCCTACAATAGTTATAGATGGAGATCTAATAGATGAGACTAATTTCCCAAAAGAACAAATAAAAACACGTTTAGAAGCTTTTTTTGAGGTGATAGCATGAATTATTACTTAGGTGTTGATATTGGATCTACAACTACTAAGATTGTTTTAATATCTGTTAAGGATTCTGGTAAAGTTGAAATTATGGATTATGGTATCCAAGAGACTGGTCCAGATGGTAATAAAACAGCATTAGGACTTATAAAAAATATATTGGATAAGTATGGTATAAGAATGGAAGAGATAAAAAATATTGTGGCAACAGGATATGGAAGGGTAAAGGTTGATTTTACGGATAAGACTAAGACAGAGATATCTTGTCATGCTAAAGGGGTAAGTTTTATTTTTCCAAATGCAAGAACAATAATAGATATTGGAGGGCAAGATTCTAAAGTTATAAAAGTAGGAAAAAATGGGGCAGTTGTTGATTTTGTTATGAATGATAAGTGTGCTGCAGGAACGGGAAGATTTTTAGAAATTATGGCAAAGGTTCTTCAGGAAGATCTAAAAAATTTTGGACATATTCATAATATGGTTCCTGATTATGTGGAGATAACTAATATATGTACTGTTTTTGCTGAGTCGGAAGTAATAACACTAATTACAGAAGGTATTGAAAAAGAGAAAATAATAAAAGGTTTAAATTATTCAGTAGCCAAAAGGGCATTATCATTAGCGAAAAGGGTAGGTATAGATAAAGATATAGTTATGAGTGGTGGTGTAGCTAAAAACAAGGGTGTAGTTCAAGCTCTTGAAAATTTACTTGGGGTAAATGTGTATGTTCCTGAAGACCCACAAATAATGGGAGCATTAGGAGCTGCACTTTTTGCCAGAGAAATGTGATTTTCTTTATCTTATAGGGGCTGGTCCAGTAGATTTTCTAACTACAAGATATGTATGAATGTAAGAAACTACTTTTTCTCCCTTTTCAATGAGTCTCAACATCAGTTCAGCTGCTTTAGATCCTACTTCTTGTTGAGGAAAAACTACAGTAGTAAGAGGAGGGTTTACATAAGAAGCCATCATTATATCATCTAATCCTACAATGGATATATCATCTGGTATTTTTAAACCTTGATTTTGAGCTTCTCTTAAAGCTCCTATTGCCATCATATCGTTGGAAGCAAAGACTGCTGTTGGTCTTGGATCAAGCTTAAGTATTTTCCTCATAGCCTCTTCGCCACTTCTCATTTTAAAATCTCCCTCAAATATTCTATCCTCTGGTAAATCAATTTGATATCTTTTAAGAGCCATTCTAAAAGCTCTAAGTCTTGCTTGAGCTGTTTCTAAATCTAACGGACCTGTTATAATGGCAATATCTGTATGTCCTAAATTAACTAAATGGGTTACTGCTTCAGATATTCCTGATTGAAAATCCACTAAAAGTCCGCTTACATCTAATCCCTCAATGTTTCTGTCAAAAACTACTACTGGAATTCTATTAAGTTTGAGAAGTTCTATTACTGAGTCATCTAATCTATTTGTCATTATAATTACACCATCGACGTTTCTGTCAATAAATCTTTTTATAGATGTACATCCAAGGTCTGGATCATAATCTGTATTACATAGAAATAAACTGTATCCATGCTTTAAGAGTACATTTTCTACTCCAATCACTACAGCAGGATAGAAAGGATTTGTTACATCACTAATAACTAAGCCTATTGTATATGTTTTCTTACATTCCCTTTCTGGAGCATAACCTAATTCTTGGGCTATTTTTAATATCTTCATTTTGGTTTCTGGATTTAATGAACCCTTGTTATTAAGAGCAAAAGATACAGCTGAGATAGAAACTCCAGCTGCTTTAGCTATATCTTTAAGCTTTACTTTCTTTTTCATCTCCTCTTGTTTCATGATAATCCCTTATTATTAAGTTAATAAAATTTTATTTTAAACTATACTATTTTTTTTCTTTTTAGTCAACATTTACTCTTGACTTTAAGAGATTTTAGTCTTATATTATTTAGTAAAAGTTTTAGTGAAAAATAAAGATAGGGGATGAAAGGTTAATAATCTCTCAGGGAGGAGGGTTTAAAATGAGGCGAGTTTCAATTCTTCTTCTCATCTTTGT
>JAPYWU010000136.1 GCA_028276205.1 Dictyoglomaceae bacterium
TGTTGGTTGCTTTAAATCCTTTACATAAAAAATGGAAACTAAGAAAAATATTTGTAGCTACATATCAATCAGTTTCTGGAAAAGGAAAAGAAGCTATAAATGAACTTATAGAAAGCACAAGGGCTTTCTTGGAAGGAAAAGAATTTGTTCCTTCTGCTTTCCCTTATCCTATTAGTTTTAATTTAATTCCTCACATTGATACTTTTGAACATGAAAATTATTCAAGAGAAGAGATGAAGATGGTAAGAGAGACACATAAAATTCTTCACGATTCATCAATAAAAGTCTCTCCAACCTGTGTAAGAGTACCTGTTATAAGAGGCCATTCTGAAGTAATCTATGCAGAATTTGAGAATGATTTTACTTTAGAGGAAGTATATGCAACTCTTGAAGAAGCACCTGGAATTAAAGTTATTGATAAACCTCAAGAAAAACTTTATCCTATGCCACTATTTTGTGATGGAAAAGATGAAGTATTTGTAGGAAGAATAAGGAAAGATCTCTTTGATCAAAGAGCTATTAACATGTGGGTAGTATCTGATAATATAAGGAAAGGTGCAGCCCTTAATGCGGTACAAATATTAGAAAAATTGATTTTCTAAATTAAGGAGGAATGAAAAGTGAGTTTAATTGTTCAAAAATATGGCGGTACTTCGGTAGGATCAATAGATAGAATCAAAAATGTAGCTCAAAGAATAGCTAAATATTATAAAGAGGGTCACAAATTAGTGGTAGTTGTCTCTGCTATGGGTGATACTACTGACGATCTAATAGAAATGGCCGAAAAAATAAATCCCAATCCTGAACCAAGAGAAATGGATTTTTTACTCTCATCTGGGGAAAGAATATCTGCAGCTTTGACAGCTATGGCATTACAAAATTTAGGAGTACCTGCAATAGCTCTTTCTGGAAAACAGGCAGGAATTATAACTGATAATACTCACACAAAGGCTAATATACTTAAGATAGAACCAAAAAGAATTCTTGAAGAATTAGAAAAGGGAAGAGTTGTTATTGTAGCAGGTTTCCAAGGATATGAACCTCAAAAAGGAGATGTTACCACCTTAGGAAGAGGAGGTTCTGACGCAACTGCAGTTGCTCTTGCGGCAGTTTTAAAAGCAGATCTATGTGAGATATACACTGATGTTGATGGGATTTTTACTGCAGATCCAAGAGTAGTTCCCAATGCCAAGAAATTAGATTTTATTTCTTATGAAGAAATGTTAGAAATGGCAGGGCAAGGAGCACAGGTTATGCAGCTTAGATCAGTAGATTTAGCAGCAACCCACAAGGTTCCCGTTATAGTAAGGTCAAGTTTCAACGAAAATTCTGGTACATTAATTGGGGAGGGAAAAGAAGTGGAATCAAAACAAAAAGTAAAAGGAATAGCCCATAATAAAAATATAGCTAAAGTAACCATAGTGGGTGTACCCGATAAACCAGGTATAGCTCATAAAATATTTGCCCCATTGGGAGAAAAAGCTATAAATGTAGATGACATAGTACAAAATGTGAGTAAGGATGGTATCACAGATTTATCTTTTACTGTACCTGAAAAAGAGTTACAAAAGACTATTGAAGCAATACAAGAAGTGGTAAAAGAAATAGGGGCAAAAGAGATAAATTATGATAATAATGTAGGAAAGGTATCAATAGTAGGATGGGGAATTCAAAGTACTCCAGGAATTGCGGCAAAAATGTTTGGTATCCTTGCATCAGCTGGAATAAATATAGAAATGATAACAACCTCTGAAATTAAAATTACATGTATTATAAAAAGAGATTTAGTTGAAAAAGCTGTTAGAGCATTACATAATGGATTCAATTTAGGGGGAGAAGAATAATTTCTTCTCCCCTTTTTAATACTACTTAATTTCTACTACTGCTCCTTCAGCCTCTAATTTAGCTTTAATTTCTTCAGCCTCTTGTTTTGAAACACCTTCTTTTACTGGTTTAGGAGTAGAATCTACAAGGTCTTTTGCTTCCTTCAAACCAAGACCAGTGATTTCTCTTACTACCTTTAAAACCTTTATCTTGTTTGCTCCTGCATCTTTTAGAATTACATCAAAAGTTGTTTTCTCTTCTACAGGAGCAGCGGAAGCTCCAGCTCCTGCTACTGGTGCTCCTACAGCAGCAACAGGCATAGCTGCACTAACACCAAACTCTTCCTCCAATGCTTTTACTAATTCCACTAACTCCAAAACCTTCATTTCTTTAATAGCTTGAATGATTTCCTCCTTATTCATCGTTCCTTACCTCCCTTTTATTGATTTATAGAAATTTTTTCTTTTTCTTTAGAGATAGCATCTAATGTCCATACCAACTTGTTTATAGGCCATTTTAGACTCCACACTAAGGAACTTAATGGTGCAGCTATACTTCCTACTACTTGGGATAAAATAACTTCTCTTGGTGGTAGATTTGCCATTTCTTTTATCTCATCTGCTGAATATATATCTCCATCTACTACTCCACCTTTAAGCTTTAATGCTTCATGATCCTTCGAATAATCTACTAAAGCTTTTATAACAGCAAAAGGATCATCATAACAATAAGTTATTGCTGTAGGCCCTACAAAAATTTTGTCAAATTCTTTGTCAGGATATACCTTCTTAATGGCTAATAGAGCTAATGTATTTTTTACTACTCTATATTCTGCCTGTAATCCTCTAATTTTGCTTCGTAGTTCGAAAAGATCAGCCACTGTTAAACCTTTGAAATCTGTAAATATTAATGCATTAGCTTTTTCCATCTTTTGATACATCTCTTCGACTTTTTGAACTTTTTCTGGCTTTGGCAAATTTTTCACCTCCTTTTCCTTTTATTAAACATAAGGGAAAGCCTTCTGGCTTTCCCTTATGGAATATACATATAATTCGAAAGACCAGTAAGGCCTACGTAGGATTTTAATATTTTTTACCTACGGTCTTCGGCCCAAATTATAGAATTTTATTTTATATCTATATTAAGCTATGCAGCCTCCTCTTGTCTTATAATATCTGCTAGATTTTTAGTATCAATAGGAACACTTGGTCCCATTGAAGGAGATATATGCACACTTTTAAAATATTGACCTTTTGCAGAAGGTGGTTTTAACCTTAATATAGTACTTAATACTGTCATTAAATTTTTATACAAGGCTTCCTCAGAAAAAGAAGCCTTTCCAATAGGAACATGAATTATCCCATATCTATCTGTTCTAAACTCTACTCTTCCTGCTTTATATTCCTTTACTGCCTTTGCTATATCATTAGTTACTGTACCGGTTTTGGGATTTGGCATAAGTCCTCTTGGACCTAATATCTTACCCAATCGAGATGGTATCTTTAATGTACCCATAATATCAGGCGTAGCAATAGCAACATCAAAATCTAACCAACCACTCTCAATCTGTTTAACTAACTCTTCTCCTCCTACATAATCAGCACCAGCCTCTCTTGCCTCTTGAGCTTTTTCTCCCTCAGCAAAAACTAATACCTTTTTCTCTTTACCAGTACCATATGGTAATACAACTGTACCTCTAACCTGTTGATCTGCATGACGAGGATCAACACCTAATCTTACAGCCAAATTAATAGTTTCATCAAATTTTGCAGTAGCAAGTTTTTTTACTAAGCTTACTGCTTCTCTTGGTGAATACAATTTACCTTTTTCAATTAATGATGCTACTTGTAAATATCTCTTTCCTCTTTTTGCCATTTTAAGTCCTCCTTATCTCTTTGTGGTTTTAACGAGGAATATCCTCTCCCACCTAATCCCCTCTCTATCCTTCTATTATTTCAATCCCCATACTTCTGGCTGTACCTTCAATCATTCTCATCGCAGCCTCAATATCATGCGCATTTAAATCCTTCATCTTTAACTCTGCTATTTCTCTTATTTTGCTTCTCTTAACCTTTCCAACTTTTACTTTATTAGGCTCTCCTGACCCCTTTTCCACACCAGCAGCCTTTTTTAAAAGATCTGAGGCTGGAGGTGTTTTAGTAATAAAAGTAAAAGTTCTATCTTCATAAATGGTAATTTCAACAGGTATAATCATTCCTTCTTGACCAGCAGTTGCTGCATTGTATGCTTTACAGAATTCCATTATATTTACTCCATATTGACCTAAAGCAGGACCTACTGGAGGAGCAGGCGTTGCTTTTCCTGCAGGTAACTGTAGCTTAACTTTTCCAACAATTTTTTTAGGCAAGACTATTCCCTCCTTTTAATCAGTTTTCTCTACTTGAGTATGATCAATTTCTGTTGGGGTTTCCCTCCCAAAAATAGACAAAAGAACTCTAACTGTTCCTTTATCAGGATAAACCTCATCCACAAATCCTTCATATCCCATAAATGGTCCTGACTTAATATATACTCTATCTCCCTTTTTAACCTTAAGTTCTGGTCTTATCTCTTTCTGCTCCAAAAATCTTTTAA
>JAPYWU010000065.1 GCA_028276205.1 Dictyoglomaceae bacterium
TCTTCTTCTGGATTTAGAGCACTTGGCTTTCCTGGTGTTCCTACAAAACCAGTAACACCAGTAGTATTTCTAATTAGCCTTTTTACATCTTCATCTTCTACCATTCTAATAAAAAGATATCCAGGAAAAACTTTTTTTACCTGAATTCTTTTTTTTCCACCTTTTACTGTCATTACTTTTTCCTCAGGAACCACAATTTCAAACACCTTATCTTCCAAATGTAAAAGCTTTATTTGTCTTTCTAATATTGCTTTTACTTTATGTTCATGTCCGGCTAATGTATGTACTACATACCATTTAGGCTCTGTCACTGACATTACCTCCATTTTATCCAGTAAAACTTCCTAAAATAAGTCTACTTAAAAGAGTAAAGACAAAATCATAAAAAGATATAATTATGATTAACAATACTAATGTTATTCCTAAAGCTAAAGATAATTGAAAAACCTTATTCTTATCAGGCCATACAACCTTCTTTAACTCTAACTTTTCCTCAGCCCAAAAATTTTTTATTTTCTCCAATATACTTGTCTTTACCATATATAGTACACACTCCTAAATATAAAAATTTTTGGCAGGCCCGGCAGGGCTCGAACCTGCAACCCCCGGATTTGGAGTCCGGTGCTCTCCCTATTAGAGCTACGGGCCTACCTCACTTCTCTATGAATAGTATGCTTTCTACATCTTGGACAATACTTTTTTAGCTCTAACCTATCTGGATCATTTTTCTTATTTTTCTCTGTAGTATAATTTCTTTCTTTACATTCTGTACAAGCCAATGTTATGATAACTCTCATTTTATTATAACACCTCTCTATTATTATTCAATAATTTTAGTTACGACACCTGCACCAACAGTCTTTCCACCTTCTCTGATCGCAAACCTTAATCCTTCCTCTAATGCTACTGGCTTTATTAACTTTATCTCCATCTCTATATTGTCCCCTGGCATCACCATCTGTACTCCCTCAGGTAACTTTATCTCCCCTGTTACATCTGTCGTCCTGAAATAAAATTGTGGCTTGTATCCACTGAAAAATGGCGTGTGCCTCCCTCCTTCTTCTTTCTTTAATACGTATACTTGCGCCTTGAAATGAGTGTGCGGTTTTATACTACCTGGCGCCGCTACTACTTGCCCCCTCTCTACTTCATCTTTGTCTATTCCTCTTAATAGTATACCTATATTGTCCCCAGCTATGGCTTCATCTAATTGCTTCCTGAACATCTCTACCCCTGTCACTACACTCTTCTTTATCTCATCACTTAATCCTACTATCTCTACTTCATCCCCTACTTTCACTCTTCCTCTCTCTACTCTCCCAGTTACTACTGTACCTCTACCTGTTATGCTAAATATGTCCTCTATTGGCATTAAAAATGGCTTGTCTACATCTCTCTCTGGTAACGGTATGTAACTGTCTACCGCATCCATTAATTCCCATATGGCATCTACCCACTTGTTCTCCCCTCTCTTAGTGTTCGGATTCTGACTCATTACCTCTACCGCCTTTAACGCTGACCCCCTTATTACTGGTACTTCATCCCCTGGATATCCATACTTCGTTAATAAGTCCCTCACTTCCATCTCCACTAAGTCTATGATCTCTGGATCATCTACCATGTCTATCTTGTTTAAAAATACTACTATGTATGGCACGTTTACTTGCCTCGCTAATAGTATGTGCTCCCTCGTCTGTGGCATCGGTCCATCTGCAGCTGATACCACTAAAATCGCTCCATCCATCTGTGCAGCCCCTGTTATCATGTTCTTTATGTAGTCAGCATGCCCAGGCGCATCTATGTGCGCATAATGCCTGTTCGGTGTCTCGTATTCAGCATGGTATAAGTTTATTGTTACTCCTCTCGCTCTCTCCTCAGGTGCTTTATCTATGTCTTCATACTTCAATGGCTTCGCTAATCCTTCCGCAGCTAATACCATCGTTATCGCTGACGTTAATGTCGTCTTCCCATGGTCTACATGTCCTATCGTACCTATGTTTACATGTGGCTTCGTCCTTACAAATTTCTCCTTCGCCATCCTTTATCTCCTCCTATTCATTATTTTTTAAGATTTGAAGATAAGATTTTTTCCTGAATATTTAATGGCATTTCTTCGTAATGAGAGAACTCCATTGAGAAGATTCCTCTTCCCTGTGTTAATGAACGAAGAGTTGTAGCATAACCAAAGATCTCAGCAAGAGGAACAAGGGCTTTTATAACCCTTGAATTGTTTACAAATTCAATTTTTTCTATTCTTCCTCTTCTACTATTAAGATCTCCTATAACATCACCCATATAATCTTCAGGAACAATTATTTCTAACTTCATTATTGGTTCAAGGAGAACTGGATCGCCCTTTAAAACTCCATCTTTGAAGGCTTGTGAGGCTGCTATCTTAAATGCCATATCTGAAGAATCTACTTCATGATAAGATCCATCAAAAAGAGTAACTCTTATATCAGTAACAGGATATCCTGCTAATACCCCTCGATCTGCAGCCTCTCTCACACCAGCCTCAACAGCAGGAATAAATTGTTGTGGTATAACACCACCTACTATCTTATTAACAAATTCAAGACCACTCCCTCTTGGCAATGGCTCCAACTCAAGCCATACATGACCATATTGACCTCTACCACCAGTTTGTCTAATGTATTTACCTTCTATCTTTACAGGTTTTCTTATAGTTTCCCTATATGAGACCTGAGGCTTACCCACATTAGCATTAACCTTAAATTCTCTCTTCAAACGATCCACAATAATCTCTAAATGTAATTCTCCCATACCATGAATAAGCGTCTGACCTGTTTCTTCATCATAAGTTACTCTAAAAGTAGGATCTTCTTCCGCAAGTCTTTGTAAGGCAAGACTAAGTTTATCTTGTTCCTCAGTACTCTTAGGCTCAATCGCAACAGAAATAACAGGTTCAGGGAATGACATTCCTTCCAGAATTATAGGTCTATTCTCATCACATAAAGTATCTCCCGTAGTTGTATATTTTAAACCTACAGCAGCAGCTATATCTCCCACATATACCGCATCAATATCTTCTCTATGATTTGCATGCATTTGAAGGAGCCTTCCTATTCTTTCTTTTTTACCCTTTGTAGAATTATAAACGTAACTTCCTTTCTCTAACTTACCTGAATATACTCTAAAATAAGTTAACTTTCCTACATAAGGATCAGTCATAACCTTAAAAGCAAGAGCAACAAAAGATTCATCCTCACTTACTATTCTTATCTCTTCTTCTCCAGTTATAGGATTAATACCTTTAACAGGTGGTAAATCCAATGGAGAAGGTAAGTAGTCAATAACAGCATCAAGTAAGGGTTGAACACCCTTATTTTTAAAGGCAGATCCACATAATGCGGGATATAATATTCCCTCAATAGTTGCTTTTCTTAATACCCTTTTTAGTTCAGGTACAGGTATCTCTTCTCCCTCCAAATATTTTTCTAAGAGCTCATCATCGAGCTCTACAATTTTTTCCACAAGCTTATGTCTGTATTCTTCTGCTTGCTCCTTTAATTCTTCAGGTATTTCTGTGACTTCCCACTTAATACCAAGATCATCATAATAAATGATTGCTTTTCTCTCTAAAAGATCTACGACACCTCTAAAATTATCTTCACTGCCAATAGGTATTTGAACGGGTGCTACATTGACTCCTAATCTATCCTCAATCATTTCTACAACTCTGAAGAAATTAGCACCCACTCTATCCATCTTATTTACAAATATGATTCTTGGCACATTATATTTAGTAGCCTGTCTCCATACAGTTTCAGATTGAGGTTGTACACCAGCAACCCCACAGAAAACAGCAATAAGACCATCTAAAACTCTCATTGATCTTTCAACTTCAACAGTAAAATCTACATGTCCAGGAGTATCAATGATATTGATAACATGATCCTTCCAGCGACAAGTTGTAGTAGCAGCTGTTATAGTTATTCCTCTTTCCCTTTCCTGCTCCATCCAATCCATAGTAGCAGTTCCTTCATGTACTTCGCCTAACTTATGAGTTCTCCCTGTATAAAACAGTATCCTCTCTGTTAGCGTAGTCTTACCTGCATCTATATGAGCTGCTATTCCTATATTTCTTAATTTATCCAATGGACATCTTGGCACTTTTATCTTCCTCCTTTTTAATTACCATCTATAATGAGCAAAAGCTTTATTAGCCTCCGCCATTCTATGCATTTCTTCTTTCTTCTTAATAGCTCCTCCAGTATTATTAAGAGCATCTAAAATCTCAGCTGCAAGTCTCTCCCTCATAGGCATACCCTTTCTCTCTCTTGCAGCTCTTACAAGCCATCTTAAAGCAAGAGAAAGGCCTCTTCGTGGAGGAACTTCTATAGGTACCTGATAAGTAGCTCCTCCTACTCTTCTTGGTCTTACTTCAAGAAGAGGTGTTAGATTTTGTACTGCTTTTTCTAAAACTGTTAAAGGATCTTGTTTCGTTTTATCTCTAATTATTTCCATTGCACCATAAACTATTTTTTCAGCAGTACTTTTTTTACCATCTAACATAACCTTATTTATCAACTTTTGTACAAGTACACTATTATATACAGGATCAGGTGGAATCTCTCTTGGAGTAACAGGTCCTCTACGAGGCATTATTTCTTACCTCCCTCTTTTGGACGCTTAGTTCCATATTTTGATCTTCCTTGCTTTCTGCCCTCAACACCAGCAGCATCCAAGGCACCACGTATAATGTGATATCGAACACCTGGTAAGTCCTTAACACGGCCTCCTCTTACAAGAACTACAGAGTGTTCTTGAAGATTATGGCCAATACCAGGAATATATGCCCATACTTCAACTCCATTAGTAAGCCTTACTCTTGCTACTTTTCTTAAAGCAGAGTTAGGCTTCTTAGGAGTCATTGTAGTAACACGAATACATACTCCCCTCTTTTGGGGATTACCCATTAGGGCTGGAGATTTACTTTTTCTCTCTTTAGGCTTTCTTCCTTTTTTTACTAATTGATTTATGGTAGGCAAAATTACACCTCCTACTCTATATCTTTTTGAAATTTTTATTAATAACTATAAAAGTATGCCCCTAAAAGCAAGCGAAAAAGTTTATCATTATATACTCGATTTTGTCAAGAGATTTCTTCAGGTTCACCTCCATTTTCCAAAACTTCAGCTTTTTGAGTTTGAGCTTTTGCTGGAATGATTCTCTTAAATAATCCTGAACCTGCTGGAATTAATCTACCAATAATAACATTTTCTTTTAATCCTTCCAGAGGATCCTCCTTACCCTTTACCGCTGCCTCTGCAAGTACTCTTGTTGTTTCTTGGAAAGATGCAGCAGAAATAACACTATCAGTTGTAAGAGCTGCTTTTGTTATTCCTAATACAACATCTTTAGCAGTAGGTGGTACTTTACCCTCTTCTTCAAGTTTTTGTCTGATCTTTTCAAAAGTAACTCTATTAACTAATTGACCAACCAAAAAGTTACTATCACCTGGATCCTCTATTCTCACCCTATTAGTCATTTGTCTTACGATTACTTCTATATGTTTATCATTTATTTCTGCACCTTGTTTTGTGTATACCTTTTGTACCTCATCCACAATATATCTTTGTAAGGCAGCAAGTCCCTCATTAGCTAAAATATCAGCTGGGTTCCTATAACCCTTAGTTAATTCTTGTCCGACTGTTACATAATCACCCTCTTTTACTAATAATTGAGCATTAGGCGGTAAGATATGTTCATCTTTTCCATCTTCTCCTTCGATGACAATTTTTTCTCCCGATTTTGTCCTTACAACCTTCACAATACCACTTTTACCAGCAATAATCGATCTTCCTTTTGGCTTTCGTGCCTCAAAAAGTTCTTCTACACGAGGAAGACCTTGTACAATATCTTCAGTTTTTGCAGTTCTCTGCTGATAGGATGGAAAGTAAGCAAGAATTGTACCAAATTCAACTTTTGATCCAACCTTCACATGTATTTTCAATCCTCGAGGAATTCTATAAGTTTCTTCACCATCTGATGTTTTTATAATAATATAAGCCTCTCCTGTTGCCACAATATTATCTATGATCTCTCCATTACCTTCATTAATATTTGCCACTTCACCATCTTTACATGCTTGTATTTTTACAGTTTCTCTACTATATTCAGCTATAATTTCTCCAGCCTCTACTCTGTCACCTATTCTAAACAGAAAACCAGCACCTTCTGGCAAAGGTATATTATATTCTTTTCCATCATCACCTTTAATTATTAAAGTATAGACCCAATAATGAGATTCTTCATTGTATACATAATCAATCTTTCCTCTATCTCGATCATATTTAATACCCACAAAAGTAAATCTTCTATTTTCTCCATTTTCTTTTCTTACACTTAATACCTCACCATTATATGGAGATATGATATATCTTAAGTTAGGTTCTATATATCCCAAACTCATTCCCTTAGTAACAACTTCTCCCTCGTATACAGATAAAACAGTGCCTGGGGGTAATAAAATCTCTTCTTTCTCATTTAAACCTTCAATTATCACCTTAGCATTAGGACTTACTATCATTCTTTCTTTCTTACCAAGTACTTCAAATCTTTCCCTAAATTTAATATTTCCAAATCTTACATTTCCTGTTACTCTAACCTGAATATTTTGATGGCTTATAGAGGTTAACGCCACTCCACCAGTATGGAAGGTTCTCATGGTAAGCTGTGTACCAGGTTCTCCAATAGATTGAGCAGCAATTACACCTACAGCTTCACCTATATTAACTATTCTATGCATAGCTAAATCTTCACCATAACATTTTTGACAAATACCTTTTTCGCTTTTACATGTCATAGGAGATCTTATTTTAATTCTTCTTATACCTGCTGCCTCTATCTTTTTAGCCTTTTCTACATCTATATATTCATTTCTTTTTACAATTAGTTCTCCTGTATCTGTATAGACATCCTCTGCTGCAAATCTTCCTATAATTCTATCCTTAAGAGTTAATACTACCTTTCCTTCATCTTCCAATGGTTCCACATATATTCCATCATTTGTTCCGCAGTCTTCTTCTCTTATTACAAGGCTTTGAGCAACATCAACCAATCTTCTTGTTAAATATCCAGAATCTGACGTTCTTAGAGCTGTATCTACTACTCCTTTACGAGCTCCATAAGATGATATAAAATGTTCTGATATGGTAAGTCCTTCATAGAAATTGGATTTAATTGGTATATCCATAATTCTTCCTGAAGGATCAGACATTAATCCACGCATAGCTGCAAGTTGTCTTACTTGATCCACATTACCTCTTGCACCTGAAAAGGCCATCATAAATACTGAATTAAGCATATCAAAATTAGCAAGCATTATGTCTTTAACTTCTTCAGTTGCTTTAGTCCATATTTCAATAGCTCTATGATATCTTTCTTCTTCAGAATAAAGACCACTTTCTACTGCCTTCTGTAAATTTAAAGCCTCCTCTTCAGCTTTCTTTATAACCTTCTCCTTCGCTTCTTTTGGTATTTCTATATCTACAATTGAGAAGCTTACTCCTGCTTTTGTAGCATACTTAAAACCTAATTTCTTGAGTTCATCCAAAAATTCTGCAATT
>JAPYWU010000248.1 GCA_028276205.1 Dictyoglomaceae bacterium
GAGGATATGTTAAATAGAGTAGAAAAAGGTCTTTATGTGGTAAAGATGGGTGGTGGGCAGGTAGATACAATCTCAGGAGATTTTGTTTTTGGAGTTGAAGAAGGTTATTTGATAGAATCTGGAAAAATTAAAAATCCTGTGAGGGGAGCTACTTTAATAGGTAACGGACCTAAAATTCTTGAGAAAATAGAATTAATAGGTGACGATATTGGTTTTACCCCAGGAACATGTGGGAAGGATGGTCAAGGTGTACCTGTTACTGATGGAATGCCAACCATATTAATATCTGAGATTACGATAGGTGGAACTAAAAAGAGGGAGGATTAAGTTTTTTAATCATGTTAGATATAGAATTTGTATTGAAATTTCTTAAAGAAAATAGACTTGAAGGAGAAATTTTTTATCAAGAAAAGGAAAAACATTCTTTAACAATATATGGTGGAGAGGTAGAGAAATATCAAGTATCAAAAGAGCAAGGTATAGGTATAAGAATACTTAAAAATAATAAGCAAGGTTTTTCGTATACCACAGATATTAAGAATGTAGAGGAAACTATAAATAGAGCATTAGCATATATTGATTATATGCCTATTGATGAAAATTGGAGTTTAGTAAAAGAAGTAGAAGCTAAGGATATAAAGAAGTATATGGAAGATCCTCCGGTGGAGGAAAAAATTAACACTCTTAAAGAAGTTGAAAAAAAGATATATTCTAAGGATAAGAGAATAAAAACTATAAGAAATGTAGTTTGGGAAAAAATATGTGAAAATAATAAGATAATAAACACATTAAATACTTTTCTTGAATATAATTATCAATACCAATATGTTTATACGGAAGTTTCAGCTTCTGATGGAAATAGTGAGAGAAGTGGCTTTGAATTTGAAACTGGAAGAACTTGGTATGATTTGAATTTTGATAATTTAGTCGATAAGGTTGTATGGAAGGCTACAAGTTTATTAGGAGCTGAACCAACTTTATCTAAACGTACTACAATTTTACTCCCATCAGATGTGGCAAGTGATTTTTTAGAGCTTCTTTCGGATATGTTTAATGCTGACAATGTTCAGAAAAATAAATCATTGTTGAAGGGGTTACTTAATCAAAAAGTTGCATCTCCAGTATTGAGTATAATAGAAGATCCTGCCGACGAAAGGTCTTTAGTTCCAAGGGTTTTTGATGATGAAGGTGTGAAAACATATAAAAAGTATCTTATTGAAGATGGTATACTAAAGGAATATCTTCATAATTTATATACTGCTAATAAAGAGAGAAGAAATTCTACCGGAAATGGCGTGCGTCTTAATTTTAAGAGTCTACCTAAAATAGCCCCCTTCAATATGTATATAAAACCAGGTAATAGAACGGAGAAAAGTATAATATCTTCTGTAAAAGATGGTATTTATATTATTTCTTTAATGGGATTACATCTTGCAGATACAGTTTCTGGAGATTTTTCCTTAGGTATAGAAGGTTTGCAAATAAAAGATGGTGAGTTTTATAAACCATTAGCAGAAATGACCATTGCTGGAAATTTAAAAGATCTCTTAAATTCCATATCTGAAGTAGGAAGCGAGTTATATTTTAAAGGGAATGTGGTTTCTCCACTAATAAAATTAGAAGATGTTATGGTGTCAGGAAAATAAAAAGGAGGTTTTATAAAATATGGTAAAGATGTTTTCTTCTGCTGATCTTTTAGAAATGGCCATTCACTTAGAAGAAGAGGGTGAAAAATTTTATAAAATGTTTGAATCTAAAGTGGAAAACGATGAGTTAAAAAGACTATTTTCATATCTTGCTGTTCAAGAGCATGCTCATGCAATAACTTTTAAAGAGATTTATCGTGAGATTGAAAAAGAAGGCTTTGTGTCTGCTTATCCTGATGAGGAAGCTAATAAATATTTACATGCTTGGGTGGATTCACAGGTATTTATTGATTGGGATGGACTTACCAAGAAAACTGTATGGAACAAAGAAGAAGTGTTAGATCTTGCCATCAGACTTGAGAAGGATTCTCTACTATTCTATTATGAAATAGAACCATTTATACCAGAGAAAGATAGAAAAATTCTCTCTGAGATAATAAAACAAGAGAAAAACCATTTATATCAATTAACAGAATTTAAAAAAGGTATGATTTAAATCTCTTTAAGTTTTTCTAAAAATTCTTCAGAGAATTGACCTTTAAATACTTCTTCTACAGGACCTATGAGATTTACAGTCCAATCTTTATTTATTCTTATTTTTAACTCTCCACCAGGCATAAGAACTTCCACATAATTATTAACAAGACCTTTTCTATATGCTGCTGAAGCTGCTGCACAGGAGCTACTACCAGATGCAAGCGTATAACCAGCCCCTCTTTCCCATATTCTTATCTCTATTTTTTTAGGAGATATTACCTTTACCATTTGAACATTTGTTCTGTTTGGAAAGAGAGGGTGATTTTCCAAAATTGGACCTAATTTTTTAATTTTTTCTTCATCAATATTATCAACAAAAAA
>JAPYWU010000001.1 GCA_028276205.1 Dictyoglomaceae bacterium
TCTAAGATTTTTGAAAGATTTTATAAATTGGATAAGTCAAGAAGTAGTAAGGGATATGGACTTGGCCTTTCTCTTGCTAAAAAGCTTTCAGACGTGGCAGGTCTTGAAATAGATGTGGAAAGTAAAGAAGGAGAGGGAAGTACGTTCTACATAGAGAGGAGAAAATAGCATTTATGAAAAGAATTTTTATTTTTCTACTTATTTTGTTGTTTTTTTTATCAGGATGTGCACGTACCGTTACTATAAGGCCAAAAGGATTTTTAAATATAGAAATAGAATTTTACAATCCTATAAGTTTATATGATAATAGTAATTACTATGCCCTCATTATTCCGTTTAATAAGGATGGATATATAACTGAAGATAGAGGTACATGGCAAAACTTTGTTTGGTGTGATGGAGATGGAAATACAGTTAACTTTAAATGGGGGAAAAATGGCGATCTGTCAACACTTCAATTATTTTCTTTGGTACATACTCAACTTAAAGGTGTTATTTCAGAAGATAAAACTACTTTGACAATTCAAATTCCATTAGTTGTTTTTGGTGGTTCTATAAGTAGGCTTTATATGAATGTATCTTTATATAAAATTTTAGGAAATCCATCATATATACAAGATTTAGGGGATTTTCAATGGGTTATTCCCAGGGAAAATATATATATAGATTTAACTAATCCTGTTAGTGGAAAGATACTCTATGAAGAATATTCTTTAAATCAGGCAGTGAGTCACATAAAAATATGGTTAGAGTAAATAAGTTTAAAATTTTTATATATCTTTTTATATCTGCACTATTCTATATTCTTTCTTTTCCTCCTTTTAATTTTTCTTTTCTTATCTTTTTTACCCTTGTACCTCTTTTTTCTATTCTTCCTGAAATTACTCAAAAGAAGGCTTTTATTTTAGGTTTTTTATATGGAATTGGATTTAACAGTGTTAACTTTTATTGGATACCAAGCTTAGTATCTCATTTTACAAGTATAGGTCTATCCATATTTGTATATCTTCTTCTTATTATTTATCTTTCTATATATTATGGAATTTTTCTTTGGGGTGTAAAAAGAAAAGAGAATTCTATATTTTTTCCAGCCTTTTTTATGGTATTTATACAATGGATTAGATCCCATGGTCCCCTTGCTTTTAATTGGGGATCATTTGGAGAGCCTTTAGTTCATATTTATCCTCTTCTTCAATGGGCAAGTGTATTTGGCGAATTGGGCTTAGTTTTTTTAGTTGTCTTAGTTAATACTATAATAGCAAGATTTAAGGAATTAGATTTTAGAAGAAAGATTTCTTTTATTTTGGTGTTTATATCTTTATTTTTTGTTGGATTTTTTTTAGGCAGAAGAGATTATAATTCATTTATAAAGGTTGGAGCTGTACAAGGAAGTTATGACAGCTTTTCCAAATATTTTTATACTAATATTTATGACCAATTCAAAGTTCATAAAGATCTAACATTAAATCTTCCTGATAATTTGGATTTGGTGGTATGGGCAGAGAGTGTACTTTTTTGCTATCTAAATCATTCTCCTATATATCTCAAGGAGTTGAGAGAGCTTGCAGAGCTTAAAAATACTAATCTTCTTTTAGGATCCTTGGAGATGAACGGAAGAAATATTTATAATTCTGCATATCTCATAACAAAGGATGGAAGATATGATGTGCATAGGAAGGCACAACTTGTGCCTTTTGTTGAGGAAGTTCCTTTTCCTTTCAATTATATAATCCCAGAGTATTTTAGAGGGCTTGTTGGGAATTATAGTAGGGGACCTGGTTTTTATCCTTTATCTATTGATGGGGAAAATATAGGTGTACTTATATGTTTTGAATCTTTATTCTCAGATCCATCAAGATTACTTTCTCAAAGACATAGTGATATGATTGTGGTCATAACAAATGATGGGTGGTTTCAGGGGACACCAGCAGTATATCAGCATAAGAATCAATCTCTTCTAAGAGGGGTAGAAAATAGGAAACCTATAATTCAGGTAGCAAATACGGGGATAACATTTTTTGCGGATCCTTATGGTAGTATTATAAAAGAGACAAAAGAAGGGGAAAAAGTGGCTATTTATGGTGAAGTTCCAAAAGGTGGTTTTTCTCTCTATACCTTTTGGGGTGATATTCCTCTATTTTTAGGATTTTTAATATTTCTTTTGATAAAATTGATTAAAGAATGAGAAGGACAATTTTTCTTAGTATATTGTTATTGATGGTTCTTATTGTTTGGGGAGGAAGTTATTATCTTTTCCCCCCACAAAAGGAAGAAGTGACATCTAATTATGAAAAGCCTGGTATTTATGCAAAGAAGGTACATTTGAAGGGTAGAGATAAGGGAAATCTGAGTTGGGAGATCTCTGCTGATAATTTAAATATTGATTTAAATTATAGAAAATTTCTTTTTGAGGGTAATATAGATGGTAAAGTATACAGAGATAACAAAGTATCTTTGCATATAAAAACTGGTAAGGCAGAGGTAGATAGGGATAAAAAGATAATGAAAATACCAGATAGATTATATTTTGAAACTGAGGATGGTTATGTGGGTGAGGCAGAAGAAGGAGTATGGTACTTTGATACAGGGGAATTTGTTAGTACAAAGGGAAGAGTTAGATTTGAGAAAAAAGGGGAGTTTAAGGCAGAGGCAGACATTTTTAGGTTTGATTCTAAGGAAGGAAAAGCTGATTTTGAGGGTAATGTGGTGATAGAAGTATTATATTAAGAAGGGAGGAAAAACATGAAAAAGATAGTTGGTATTTTATTAATTTTTTTACTAATTATAGGGATTGGGTTTTCACAAACAAAAACTCCTATTAAGATTTCCGCCCAAAAAATATCATATGATTTTGGGAAAAAGGTAACTCGAGCAGAGGGAAATGTTACTGTCATATATAAACCTGGACAGGATGATGAGACAAGGATTACAAGTACATTGATATTTTATAATCAAGATACCAGTATTGTGGAAGCTCCAGGGAAAGTAAGTATTACTCAAAAAGATTTATCTATTGTTGGAGAGGATTTAAAAGTAGATCTTAAAAAGGAGACTGTGGAGTTAAAGAAAAATGTAAATGTGGTTTTGCAGAGAAAAAGTGGAGAGAAAATAGAGATTACAAAACTTTTTTCTCAGGGAATAGTTTACTCCTTAAAGAATAAAACAGGAAGTTTAACTGGAAGCGTAAGAATTGAGAGGGAAGATCTTATAGTAACTGCAAGTAATGCTGATTTTGATACGGATAAAGAGATTTATACCTTTTTAGATAATGTAAAGATGCTGGATAGTGATAAGAATGAAATAAATTGTAAAAAGCTTGTGGTATATGTAAAGGATAAGAGGGTTGAGGCAGAAGGCAACATAGATACTACCTTTTACGTAAAAGAATGATAAGAATAAAGACTTATCACAAGTATGTATTAAGTGAATTATTAGGACCCTTCTTCTTGGGAATATTTGGATTTATATTAGTAATGCTAATCCAAATACTTTATGAATTTTCTGATTTTATTATTTTAAGAAGGGTCAGTTTAGAGGTAGTATTGAAACTTCTTTACTATAAGATTCCTTCATTGTTAGTATTTGTAATTCCTGTCTCTCTTCTTTTTGCTATAATTTTTTCCTTTGGAAGACTTATGAGAGACGGTGAGATATTTGCTATGAGATGTAGTGGAATTTATTTTTACTCTCTAACTATTGTACCCCTTTTGTTTTCTCTGTTACTTTCCATTATTCTTTGGCTTTTTACCTATTCTCTTATTCCAGAATCTAATTTTCGGGCAAATAAATTGATTCAGAAATACTTTTTCTTAAATCCCGCTCCTGTAAAAGGTGAAAATGTGTTTTTTCATGATGAAGAGGGAAGATATTATTACGTTAAAAAAATTATAGAGAGCAGTAATAAAATGGAAGATGTACTTGTATATGATACCTCAAATTCTAATAAGATTCCTGTGATTTATACTGCAAAGGAAGCTATTTGGAGTAGAGATTCTCTTATATTGAAAAATGGTATAGTTCATTATTTAGGAGAGGATTTCTTTGTGGCATGGGAGGGAAATTTTGAGGAGTTTAAGATAAATCTTCCTCAAGATTTTATGCTGATCTTTTATAGAGATAGAACTCCTCAAGAGATGCCTACCAATGAACTTAAGAAAAGGATTGAAGTTTATAGAAAATCGGGAATATCTGCCAGATCCTATCTTGTGGAGGATTACTTAAGGATTGCTCAAAGTGTGGCATTACCTATATTTGCTCTCCTTGGGTTTAGTGTCATCCTTCTTACAGGAAGGGGAGGAAGACTTTGGGGAACTGCCTTTAGTATTATTATTGCTTTCTTTTATTATGGGTTCAATATTATTGCTCGATCCTTGGGAGAGCATGCTGTTTTTTCTCCTTTTATCTCCGCATGGTTACCTAATATTACCTTGGGAAGTATCAGTTTAGGAGTATTTATATGGAAGATAAGAAAATGGTAAAAAGATTAGTTTTTATTGCTATAATTCTATTTTTTATCTTAAATATAGCTTTTGCTGAAACTCCTTGGAAAATCAAGGCAGAAAAAATATCCTTTAATTGGGAAACTCAATTTTTTGAAGCAGAAGGTAATGTGGAGTTTTCAGGTAAAGATATATTAATTAGGGCAGATAGATTAGAGGGTAGTATAAGAGAAGCCTCATTTAAAGCAGAAGGTAATATTTATTTTAAAGATAAAGAGGGAGAGTTTTTTGCAGAAAATATAGAATACTTTTATAGGGAAGAGAAAGCTACTATAAAAAATGTGAAATTAAGATATAATGCTCCAGAATCTAAGGAAAAAATATATATTAAAGGAGAGAATTTGGATTGGAAGAAAGGTAATGTATCTCTTAAAAAAGGTAATTTTACTACTTGTTCTTATGAAAATCCTCATTATTTCCTTTCTGCATCTCAAATTGAATATTATCCCAATGATAGGATAGTCTTTATTAATGTGATTTTCTTTTTAAGGTTCCCATATCCTGCTTTTTATCTACCAATTTTTTATGTTCCCTACTATGTAATCCCTCTTACTAAGGAGCCATCTCCCTTCCCTCAGATCGGTTATGATTCTACTCTTGGATTATATCTTACCTATCCCTTTACATATAATCTTTTTGGGCTTCCTGGTGTTCTTACCTTCCTTATATCTCAAAATCAAGGGATTAAATTTTCTCTATCTCAAAAATATAGTTTTCCAAATCTTTCTGGAAATATAAATGCTCACTACCTTTATAATTATAATTTTAATACCGATGAATTAAAATTTAATATTACTGGTAAATATGCTCTTCCTTCTCTTTCATTAAACTTTAATTCTCTATATCTCTCTTATCCTTATTCTGGTAATTATTCTCTGCAAAATTCAGTTAATGTAACCTATGCCTCTGGTATATTAAGAACTAATATTTTTGGTACTTGGAATAATAATCCTAACTTTGATAATAAAGGGGTAAATATTAATACAACTCTTGATTTCAACAAAAATCTAAAACTTCAGTCCGATATAAGATACAACAATCTCTCTTATACCTTAGGAAGTATTCAGGAGGATTTACAGGGAAATATTAATCTTGATTATAACGATACTATTCAAAGATTTTATATATATGCCAATGAAAGATGGACTAATACTACAGATTTGCTATTAAAGAAGGTACCAGAATTTTATTATAGTAGAAAATTATCCCTTTTAAATATTCCATCAAAGCTGGAATTACTTTTGGGAAATTATATTGAGCCAGGTATTCCTTTTACTATCAATACATGGAAAATAGGATTTTCTTTAACCTTATCTCCTAACTTATCATTTTCCATAGAAAAGATCTCTTCCAATCTTGGTTTTAGACAAGAATTCTATGGTACTCAAGATGCACGCTATCTTTTATTTGGAAATGTAAGTTATAGCTATAGACTTTTATCTTTAATTTCAGGATCTTTAAATTACAATTTTCAATGGTTAGGAAAAGATATTGTAACTGGGGATTCTGGAAATACTCCTTTTTATTTTGATTATTTAACCAATATTAATAATATAAGTGCACAAACTACTATTGGAAGCCCCAATATAAATTTATCCTTACAGCAAGGCTATAATTTTATTAATAATACTCCCACCCCTTTATCTATTTCAGGGATATTAAAAATGGGAAATGTGGCAACTCTTTCTGCCAAAACTTCTTACCTTTGGAATACTCAAACATTTACCTCTATTTTTATCCAAGGTAGTTTTCAGAATCCAAACTTTTATTTTTCTTTTGGTGGGCTATATGATTTAAATGCTAACATGATTAAAAGGGTAGATTATAGATTGGGAATAAATATAACGGGGGATTGGCATTATGCTGGTAAACTTAGTCTTTTAGGTTATTATCTACCCACCTTAGGAAATACCTTTTACTCTCTCTCCTTAGAGAAGGATCTTCATTGTTTTAATATGAAAGCTACATATTATTTTGCTACCCAAAGTTTTCAATTTAGCATATATCTCAAGGCATTTCCTTCAAAAGGATTGGAGCTTACAAGTAGACCTGAAGGATTTACGTTGTTACCAAGTTTTTAATAGAAATACTTGCAGTTTTTTGATATAATTTAAAATTGAAAATAAATTTTAATAAGGGGGTTAAGCTTATGACAAAATATAGATGTGTAGTATGTGGGTACATCTATGATCCAGAGGAAGGAGATCCTGATGGAAATATTCCACCAGGAACACCTTTTGAAGAGCTTCCCGATGATTGGGTATGTCCTGTTTGTGGCGCTGATAAAAGTATGTTCAAGCCAGTATAAGTTATAGCATATGAGATACCTAATTATTGGTAATGGAGTTTCGGGAATAACTTCAGCAGAATTAATAAGAGAAAGAGATATAGAGTCTGAAATAACTGTCATTACAGAAGAAAAATATCCTTATTATGCAAGACCACAACTTATAGAATTTTTAGCTGGAAATATAAAAAAAGAAGAAATTTTCTTTTATACTGATGAATGGTATAAAAGTAAAAGGATTAATGTAATATTGGAAGAAAGAGTATTAAGGGTAGATATTGCTAAAAAAGAAGTTGAAACGGATAAAGTAAAATATAATTATGATAAACTTCTTGTTGCTTCTGGAGCGAAACCTCAAATACCTCCTCTTGAAAACGTAAATGTAGAGGGTGTTTTTACCCTTAGAAACTTAGATGATGCCTTAAATATTCTTTCCTATATAGAGGGAAAAGAAACAGTAATCCTTTTAGGTTGTGGCCTTTTAGGACTCGAGACAGGAAGAGCCTTATATCAAAGAGGTCTAAAAATTATTGGATTAGAATTTTTCCCAAGACTTTTACCCAGACAGCTTGATGATGAAGGTAGTAAAGTACTACAAAATATTATTCAATCTAAGTTTGGTTTTAGTTTTTATCTTGGAGTAAAGGCAAAGAAAGTATTGAAAAATAATGAAAAATTTGTAGGAATTGAATTGGAAGATGGCAGAATAATATATGGCAATCTTCTTATAATATCTGCAGGGATTATACCAAATGTGGAGTTTGCAAAAAATTCGGGAATAAATGTAAATAAAGGTATAGTTGTAAACAACTATATGGAAACGAATGTGGAAGGGATTTTTGCAGTGGGTGATTGTGTAGAACATCAGGGAAGAATTTATGGAATTATTCCTGCATGTTTGGATCAGGCTAAGGTAGCTGTAGAAAATATAATGGGTGTAAAAGTAGAATATAAAGGCTCTATTCCTCTTAATTCCTTGAAAGTTACAGGAGTGGACCTTACTTCTATTGGGGAGATTAATCCAGAGGGAGAAGGATATGAAGTAAAGGTTTATAAGGATAAGGAAGGTTTTTATAGAAAACTGGTTTTTAAGGATGATAAGCTTGTTGGAGCTATTCTTCTTGGAGATAAAAGGAAATATGTTAACAAAATTGTAGGTCTAATAAAGAGACAGGAAACTATTGAGGATAAAGAAAAGTTATTATATGAAGAATAAGATGTAACGAATCAATTCATTAAGATCGTCGTTTTTTTTGGAGGACATAAAAGATGGAAGACTATGAAAAATTTTTGGAAGCATACTCTAATGCTTTGGTAAAGGTGGTAGAAAAGGTAAGTCCTGCTGTTGTTAATATTGATCTAAGTCAAAGTACTTTTATCCCATTCTTTTTTGGTCCTCAAGAGATTAAAGGCTTTGCATCTGGATTTATCTTTACTCCTGATGGATATATCCTTACTAATAGTCATGTTACTCACCAAGCTACGAAAATTCAGATAACTCTTTCAGATAGAAGATCATATAATGCAGAGCTTGTGGGAGAAGATCCTCAAACAGATCTTTCAGTGCTTAAGATTCCAGAGAAAGATCTTCCTTATCTGGAATTGGGGGATTCTGATGCTTTAAAGGTTGGTCAGATTGTTCTTGCTATAGGTAATCCCTTAGGATTTGGGCATAGTGTTACAAGTGGGGTAATAAGTGCTTTGGGAAGATCATTAAGAAGTTATAGTGGGCATCTTATGGAGAATATTATCCAAACAGATGCATCCCTTAATCCTGGAAGTTCTGGAGGACCCTTAGTGGATATATATGGGAAAGTTATAGGAGTGAATACAGCAATAATACAAGGTGCTCAAGGAATATGTTTTGCCATTCCTATTAATACAGCAAAATGGGTTGCTGGCCTTCTTATAAAGGAGGGAAGAGTAAGAAGAAGTTATCTTGGCATAATAGGTCAAAGTGTAATAATTCCAAGAAAATTAAGGGATATGTTAAATTTGAAGCAAGAAGGTGGAGTATATATTATACGAGTGGCTCCATCAAGTCCTGCCCAGAGAGGAAATTTACAAAGTGGTGATATAATAATTACCGCTGGTAACGAAGTAATAAACAACATTGATGATTTACATAGATTTTTGAGTCATACACCACCAAATACTAAGGTTATATTCAAGGTTATAAGGGATGAAAAGATAAGGGAGCTTGAGATAACACTTGGAAGTGAATGAGTCTTATAGAAAAATATCTAACAGTTGAAAAAGAAGAGATTTTTGAAGTAAAAATTCAAAGATCTCTTTTTATAGGTATAATAAAACCATTGGAAGCAAATCCCTCTGATATATTAAAAGAGGTAAAAGAAAATTATAAAAATGCTACCCATTATTGTTATGCTTATAGAAAGGTAACAGGAGAAGAGTACTTTTCAGATGGAGGAGAACCTACTGGTACAGCAGGAATTCCTATACTTAATGCCTTAAGAGAAAAAGATTTATATAATATAATAGGTGTTGTGGTGAGATATTTTGGTGGTATTAAATTGGGTGTTAGGGGACTTATTGATGCTTACCATTTTACAATGGAAAAAACAATAGAAAAGGCTAAAATTGTAGAAAAGATGGTTACAGCTAGCTATAGAATTAAGGCTACATATAAAGATTTTCCTAATATAAAAAGGGAACTTATTAAAAATTTTTCCTGTGAGATAGGGGAAAATTTTGGTGAAGATGTGGTTTTGGAAGTAAAGGTACCGATATCTTTAAAGGAGGAATTTATAAAATATATTTCTAAAAGGGGGGTAGAAATTGAAAAATACAGAGAGTAGCTTTATTTGGGGAGAAGAATCTTTACTCTATTCCTTTCCAGAACCTCATCCCATGAATAGAAGGAGATTGGAATCTTTCAAGGAAGAATTAGAAAGAAGAGATACCTTAATAAAAAGAGAGACTCCCCAAATAAGTTTATATGATGAATTACTGCTTTTTCATACAAAAGAATATGTGGATTTTGTGATTGAGAAATCAAAGACAGGCAATGGTTATTTAGACTATGGGGACACACCTGCCTTTTTAGGTTGTTATGAAGCAGCCTCTTATGTGGTAGGTTCTTCCTTAAAAGGGATTGATCTCATAATGGAGGGAAAATATAAAAGAGTTTTTGTACCTATGGCAGGTTTGCATCATGCAAGAAGAAATACTGCTGCGGGTTTTTGCATATTCAATGATATTGGAGTGGGTATTGAGTATTTGAGAAAAAAATATAACATTCAAGATATTCTTTATATAGATATTGATGCCCATCATGGGGATGGGGTTTTTTACGAGTATGTAGATGATCCTCATCTCTATATTGCAGATGTCCATGAGGATGGTAGATTTCTCTATCCAGGTACAGGAAGAAGAGATGAGAGAGGTAAAGGAAATGCTTTTGGTACTAAGTTAAATATTCCTTTACTTCCTGGAGCTTCTGATGAGGAGCTTTTACTAGCTTTAGAAGAGATTAAAAATTTTGCTTGGGAAATTAAGGTTGATTTCATAATTCTACAAGCTGGAGTAGATGGACTTGCAGGTGATCCAATTACCCATTTAAATTACAGTGTTGAGGGATATGGAAAATTTATAAAAGAAATAATAGATCTTTCAAACATGGTGTGTAATGGAAAATTATTGATACTTGGAGGTGGAGGTTACAATTCTGAAAATACAAAAAGAGGTTGGATTAAGATTATAGAAATACTGGAGAAGGAGGATTAAAAGAATGCTCTACGAAAAGATCACGAAAGATTATATGACTGCTCTAAAAAACAAAGATAATTTTAGGGCAGAAGTTTTAAGCACTTTAAGATCTGCAATTAAATATAGAGAAATTGAGTTGAGAGAAAAGGGAAAAGAATTAGATGATGGAGAAGTGTTAGAGGTTATTAAGAAAGAGATTAAAAAAAGAAGAGAAGCTATTGAAATGTATAAGCAAGGTGGAAGACTTGACCTTGCTGAAAAGGAAGAGAATGAATTAAAGATTTTAGAAGAATATGTACCAGCAGAGATATCAGATGAGGAATTAAGGATAAAGATAAAAGAGATAATAGAGAAAGTTGGAGCTACTAATATTAAAGATATGGGAAAGGTTATGAAAGAAGCAATGTCTGAGTTAAAAGGATTAGCTGAAGGAGAAAGGATAAGAAAGGTAGTAGAGGAGCTTCTCAAAGGTTAATGAAGTATAATCTCCATGTGGTACTTATAGAACCACAGATTCCCTATAATACTGGTAATATTGGCAGGTTATGTGTGGCAACTAATTCTAAGCTTCATTTAGTTGGTAAACTTGGGTTTTCTTTGACAGATAAATATTTAAAAAGGGCAGGTCTTGATTACTGGAGTTATCTTGATTATGAAACTTACAAGAATTGGGAAGATTTTTATGAGAAGAATAAAAAGGGAAGATTTTTTTTAGTTGAATTTCCTGCATATAAGATTTATACTGAAGTAGAATATAGAGAGGGAGATTATCTAATATTTGGATCTGAAGATGAAGGAATTCCAGAGGACATTGTTAACAAATATTGGGAGAATTCAATAACTATTCCCATGTTTGGACCAGTTAGATCTTTAAATTTATCAAATTCGGTAGCTATAGTGGTTTATGAAGCGTTGAGACAGATAAAAAGATTTTGATTTTTAAAAAGATGAATAAAAAGAAGCCTAAAAACATTTGGGAAATATTTAACTTTACTTTTGCCCTTGGAACAGGGCTTCTTGGTTCTTTATTAGTTAGTATCTTTATAGGGTATTATTTAGATAAAATTTTTGGTACATCTCCTGTTTTTCTTTTAGGATTTACAGTTCTTGGAATATGGGTAGGCTTCCGTGATATCTTTAGATTTCTACGGTAAATATCTGAAGATTGCCTTTATAGGAATATTAATAGGACTTGTTTTCTTCTTCTTATATCCTCCTATATCCTCTTTGATTTTTGGATTATGTGGTAGTATAATTACTTTTTGTTGGTTAGCCTATGATTTAAAAAGATATGGGATAGGAGGTTATAATAGAAGTATAATAAAAAGATATGGGATTTTAATTTTAGCTTTTTTATTAAGTTTGAGAGCTGGTTTTGTTGGAATTATATTATTTTTAATAGGCTATTTAATAGGACAAGGATATATGATGATAATAACATGGAGGAATAAAGATGGAAAAAGGCCCTGAAATAGGACCTCGAATTATAGGAGAGATCTTTGGTATACCTATTACTAATACCTTCATATCTCTACAGATTGTATCCCTGATAGTTCTTGCTCTTTTATTTTGGTTTAGTTATAAACCTAAAGAAGAGCTTACCACTAAGGAAAATATTGTTGAGACTCTTCTTGAAATGTTCAAAAGATATATTACTGGTTTTTTGCCTGAGGATGTGGCAGATAGGTATCTTGCTTTCTTTGGTACTCTATTTTTATTCATCCTTATATCCAATTGGTCTGGCTTTATACCAGGCTTTACTTCTCCTACATCTGATATTAATGTTACAGCGGGTCTTGCTATAGGTACTATTTTGTATATTCAATATGCAGCCTTTAAAGAGAGGGGAATAGAATATTTTAAGAGTTTTATCTCACCTTCTATCCTCTTTCTTCCTATAAATATTCTTGAACAGATAACTCGCCCTGTATCTCTTGCCTTACGTCTTTTTGGAAATATATCTGGTGAGCATATTGTTCTTGGAATAATTACCATTCTTGCTCCTTTGATTGTTCCTGTACCTATTATGGCTTTAAATATGTTTATGGGGTTTATTCAAGCCTTTATATTTACAAGCCTTAGCGCTGCATATCTTGCAGCAGCATTAGAAGAGTAAAGGAGGTAAAGAATATGATTGTATGGGTAATTATTGTTTCTATTATTACAGCAGGCTTTTCAGTGGCTTTAGTAGGTATGAATGCTACAAAGGCTCAGGGGAATGCAGCTGCAAGTGCCTTTGAAAGTGTGGCTCGACAACCAGAGTCCGCAGATCAAATTAACCGTATGCTTCTTTTCGCCCTTGCCTTTATTGAGACTATTATGATATTTACATTAACTGTAGCTCTTATACTTCTCTTTGCAAATCCTCTTTTAGGAAAAATCTCATAAATTAAGAAGGGAAAAGTATGTTTTCATTTAATCTTCTCACCATAATATCTACTATTGTAAACCTGCTTGCTCTTGCTTGGCTAATTAAAAGATATCTTTTGGGTTCTATCATTAGGATAATGAACGAAAGAAAACAAAAGATAGAAAATGCAATTTTAGAGGCAGAGAATAAATTAAAAGAGGCAGAGGAATTAAAAAAACAAAGAGAAGAACAGCTTTCTCGTGCAAGAGAGGAGGCATCTAAAATTATCCAAGAGGCAGTAGATACCGCAGAGAAGATGAAGAGGGATATATTACAGAAGGCAGAAGACGAAGCAGAAAGGATCATTATAAGAGCTCATGAAATATCAATGGCAGAAAGAAAGAGAGCCTTGGAGATGGCTAAGAAAGAGATTTTGGATCTATCTAAGATTATTATAAAGGAATTCTTTAGAAGATTCTTACCAGAAGGTACTGAAGAACTTATTATTATTAAATTTGTTAATGATATGAGTTCGGTAATTTCTCAGGTAAAACCAAATGATTTGGAGGAAGTTAAATTTATTTCTTCGGATAATGTTAAACCCTCTGTGAAAGCTCAGATTGAAGAAAAATTGAGGTCAATTATTCCAGGAAATTATAAACTTTCTTTTGAAGTAGATCCTAATATAGGTCTTGGTTTTAAACTGTTAATAGGAGAATTTCTTATTGATAATTCCATAGAATATCATCTTTCCCAAATTTATGAATCCCTAAGAGGGGTTGAGAATATATGAAAGAAGAAGTTTTAGGTTTATCTATAGAAAAAATTGAAAAAAGATTAAAGGAATACAATTTTTCTCCAAGAATTTCTAATATTGGTTATGTGAAAAGTGTGGGAGATGGCGTAGTACAGGCTACTCTTTTAAACTCAGCTTTTGTAGGAGAGATGGTAATTTTTGAATCAGGAATTCAAGGACTTGTGCTTAGCTTGAAAGAAGATACTGTAGGGATAGTTCTCTTTGGAAAAGATGAATATGTAAAAGAAGGAGATATAGTATATTCTACTGGTAAAATATTACAAGTGCCAGTTGGTAAAGGATATTTGGGAAGGATAATAGATCCCCTTGGTAATCCATTGGATGAGGGTGGTCCTATCTTTCCTGAGACATATATGCCTGTAGATAGAGAAGCACCAAGTATTTTTGATAGAGAGCCTGTAAAAGAGCCTTTATATACAGGTATAAGAACGATAGATGCTTTGATTCCTATTGGACATGGGCAAAGGGAGCTAATATTAGGGGATAGACAGACTGGAAAAACCACTATTGCTATAGATACTATTATAAATCAAAAAAATTATGGCACTATCTGTATTTATGTAGCTATTGCTCAAAAAAGGACAAATATTGCGAGACTTGTGCAAACTCTTAGAGAATATGATGCTCTCTCCCATACCATAGTAATAGCTACCTTTCCTGATGAATCACCTGCATTAAGATATATTGCTCCTATGGCAGGATGTGCCATGGGTGAGTATTTTATGCATCAAGGGGAGAAGGTACTTGTAGTTTATGATGATCTTACAAAACATGCTAATACTTACAGAGAAATAGCATTACTTTTGAGAAGAACACCTGGAAGAGAGGCATACCCTGGAGATATTTTCTATCTTCATGCCCATCTTTTAGAGAGAGCTGCTAAATTAAATAAAAGATTAGGTGGAGGAGCTCTTACTGCTTTACCAATTGCTGAAACCTTAGCAGGAGAAATTGCAACTTATATTCCTACAAACCTCATATCTATAACCGATGGACAGATCTATCTTGATACATCTTTATTTAATTCTGGAATTCGTCCTGCCATAAATGTGGGACTTTCAGTATCAAGGGTAGGGGGCTCTGCTCAACCAAGAGGAATGAGGCAGGTTGCTGGAAGATTAAGACTTGATCTTGCCCAATATAGAGAATATGCTATGTTTCTTGAATTTGGTACAGAGCTTGATATGGCTACTCAGAAAAAGATAGAAAGAGGTAAAAGAATTGAGGAAATTCTTAAACAAGGGGCTCATGAGGTACAACCCATAGAAGAACAAATAATAACCTTTTATCTTGCTAATGGTGGATTTTTGGACTCTTATCCTGTAGAAAAAGTTAAAGATGTGGTAGTTAAATACATTGCTTATCTAAAACTTAAGGCTTCCTCTCTATTGGTTTTACTGAGACAGCAATTAGAATTATCAGATCAGATCATTTATCAACTTCATACTACATTTCAGGAATTTCAAAAAGAATATGCCAACCTTACAACAACTCAGGCGTAAAGTAAAGACCATACAAAATATAACTCATATTATCCATTCTATGGAAACCCTAAGTATGGTAAAAATTAGGGCTCTACAGGATAAAGCTTTAAGATTAAAGCCTTATACAGAAGAGCTTTTTAGGATATTAGAGGAAATGGTTGTTAGAATTCCTGATGAGTACTTAAATCATCCTCTTATAAAAGAGAGACCTATATTTAAGACAGGAGTCTTAGTGGTTACCTCTGATCTTGGATTCTGTGGGAGTTATAATTTACAAATTATAGATGCCTTGGAAAAATTTTTAAATAATAAAAAGTCTCAAAACCTTTCTTTTTATGTAATTGGGTCCTATGCTAAAAGGTATCTTTCTCAGAAAAAGCTAAATATTAAGAAAGCCTATTTTAAATTTTTAGAGGATACATCCTTCTCACATGCCCGGATTCTTGCAAGAGAACTTATTGATGATTTTCTTAAGGAAGAGATAGATGAGCTTTATGTTATTCATTTTGATTTTATAAATATAGTAAGACAAGAGGTTAGAGTACATAGAATTCTTCCTATGATTCCTATAAATTTGGAAAATAAAAAAGAAGAATTCTTTATATTCTTGCCTTCCTTATCTTCCATATTAGATCCTCTACTTAATGACATAATAGAGACTCAAATTCATCAGATAATTCTTGATTCAGCAGCCAGTGAACAAGCTTTTAGAAGATTTGCCATGAAAAGAGCACATGAAAATGCAGAAAAGGTATATTCAAAATTATTATTTCAGTTAAACCAAGTGAGACAAACTCAAATTACCAGAGAACTTTTAGATATAACTTCCAGTATGGAAACTTTAGAAAAAGAGGTGAAATGATTTGGAAGGAAAAGTTGTAGCTGTAAATGGTCCTGTTGTTGATGTTTATTTTCCCTATGATCTTCCCAGCATATATGAGGCTCTGGAAGTAGAAAATCCAATTAAAAAGGAAAAGCTTGTTCTTGAAACAAGAATTCTTTTAGGAGAAGGAAGGGTAAGAACCGTAGCTTTAGGTCCTACAGAGGGTATAAGTAGAGGTCTTATAGTGAAAAGGACCTTTCATCCTATAAGGGTTCCAGTAGGAGAAAATATTTTAGGAAGAGTGGTTAATGTTTTTGGTGAGCCAATAGATGGAGGAGATAAGATAGAGGGAGAATTGTCATCTATAATAAAGTCCGCATCTGAGTTTAGAAGGGTTCAACCCTCCTATGCTATTCTTGAAACAGGGATAAAGGCGATAGATTTACTTACACCATTCCCAAAAGGTGGTAAAATAGGTCTTTTTGGTGGTGCTGGAGTTGGAAAGACAGTTTTAATTATGGAATTGATCCATAACGTGGCAGTGGCTCATGGTGGAATATCAGTTTTTGCGGGTATAGGGGAAAGATCCCGTGAGGGAAATGAATTGTGGTTAGAGATGAAGGAATCAGGAGTTTTGTCTAAGGCAGCTCTTGTTTTTGGTCAAATGAATGAACCACCTGGTGTTAGAATGAGAGTACCTCTCACTGCTCTAACTATTGCTGAATATTTTAGGGATTATTTAGGTAAAGATGTACTACTACTTATGGACAATATATTCCGTTATGTTCAAGCTGGTACTGAAGTTTCTTCAATGTTAGGAAGAATTCCTTCTGCTGTAGGTTATCAACCTACTCTTATTACAGAGCTTGGTGAAGTAGAAGAAAGAATTTTATCTACAGATACTGGCTCTATTACAGCTGTTCAAGCAGTTTATGTTCCTGCAGATGATTTAAGTGACCCAGCTCCTGCTACCATCTTTTCTCACCTTGATTCTACTCTTGTTCTTTCAAGAAGTATTGCAGAAATGGGTATTTATCCTGCAGTGGATCCTCTTGCTTCTTCTTCCCAGATATTAGAGCCTAAGTTTGTAGGATATGAACATGCAGAGGTGGCAAGAAAAGTAGTAGAGATATTACAACATTATGAAAGTCTCAAAGATATTATTTCCATATTAGGAGTAGAAGAGCTTTCTGAAGAGGATAGACTTATAGTAAGTAGAGCAAGAAAAGTACAACTTTTCTTATCTCAACCTCTTTTTGTAGCAGCCCATTATACAAATATACCTGGAGTTTATGTACCAAGAGAGAAGACTATTGAAGGTTTTAAGGCTATTGTGGAAGGAGAAGTGGATGATCTACCTGAAGATGCTTTCTATATGGTTGGTACTTTAGAAGATGCTAAGAAAAAAGCAGAAGAGCATGGTGCTCTCATGTATTAGCTATGAAAGAAGATGTTAAGAAAGAAATATATTTAGAGATTGTAACACCAGTAAAAGTAATATATAGGGGATATGTAAATTCTGTTATTTTGCCAGTAGAGGATGGAATGATTGGGATCTTACCAAGACATGTAAATACATTGGCAAGAATTGTTCCTGGAATTCTTATTGCAAAAACTAATAAAGCATCTTCTTATTTTGTAGTAGGTAAAGGGTTTATGGAGTTTATTAGAGATAAAGCTTATATTATTACCGATGAGGCAGAGATAATAGAGAAAATCAATTTAGATACTTTAGAAAAAGAAGAAAACGAATTAAAAGAAAAATTAAAAGAAACCCAAGACAAAGATATCCGCGAAGAGATTAAGTATGCTCTTCTTTTAAACTCTTATAAGAAGAAAGCTCTACAATTATTCTTGAAGACTAAAGATTCCACAAAGTGAAAGAAGTTGTAGATATGGCTGTTGCTCCTGCCGAAAGAATTTCCTTTGCTTCCTCTGGAGTTCTTATTAAGCCTCCTGCAATTAATGGATAAGGAATTTGGCTTTTTAGCTCTTCTCCTAAATGAATAAAGATGATTCCAGGAAGGATCTCTACAAGGTCAGGTTCTGCTGTTTGCATGATCTTTACACCAGTAGCCAAGGCAGAAGAATCAAGTACAAAGAATCTTTGTATCGCTATCAAGTCTTCTGCTTTTGCTTGCTGTATCAAATTAGATCTTGTTGTGATAACCCCATCTATTCCTACCACATCTCCTAAATATCTTAATGCATATTTGTCCTGAGCCAAACCCTCTAATAAATCTAAATGAATAAATACTAATTTGTTATGAGATTTTATCTCTTGTACAATATTGGGTAAAGTTAAAACATTTGTTTTTAATAAGAACAAGACCTTTGATTTACTTTGAAGAGCTTGAGGAAGTCTTTCCTCTTCTCTAACAGCAGCAATAATAGGACTTGCTTTAATAATATCCAGGAATTCCTTCACGCTGATTTTTTTCTTCTCCATTTCTCTCCCCTCTTACAAAGATTTTTTAAACAACTTATAATCTCTTGCTTTTATTATATCAGAAAAAGCAAGGAAGTGTAAAGGATTAAAAATATTTAATGGGTTTACAATTTTACTTTAACCCAAACTATTACTTGGCAATCTGGTTATCCAAAACCTCTTCCTGGGGGAAGCATTGAATTAAAATGGAATACTATTCCTGGAGCTACAAGTTATACAATTTACAGGATTGAAGGAAATGAAAATCCATTTTCCCCTGATGGAGATGGTTTTAGAGACAAGGTTTATATATCATTTTATATTTTAGTGAATATGCTACAGTAACAGTTACTCTTAGGGATAGTAGTAATGCCACCTATACATTACTTGATTGGAATGGAAGAATTTGTCCAGCACCTGGCACATATAATGTGGAATGGGATGGCTATTTTGGAGGGTCCTTAGCTCAGGAAGGAATAATTACTTATACAATAACCGCTACTGATTATGCAGGAAATGTTAATACAGCCTCCAGTAAATTAATCTTAGATATTCCTGATGTAGAAGTCTCTAATCTTATAGGAACACCTAATCCTTTTGGTTCTATGTTAGACCCAAATAAAGAATTTTATAAGGCTACTTATACTAAACCTTTTACAGATACCTATGGAAATGAATTTAACAAAGATCTATAGATTTGAGTCGTCCTGTTATAATTTCAGTTTTTCCAACGGGTAATGTATCAAAGCTGAAAAAAGAATTGGAGTGCTTTTATAACAATAGAAGGAGATATTAATGGGATTACATATAATCCTGCCTCAATAGTAAGGCTTTATAACTCACAATTTTTTATATCCTATAATTATTTGGGTTTAAATCCAGAAAGCCTTGGATTCAGTGGATCTAACATAACAGGTACTATTATATCCTTTGGCGTACCTGATAAGGGAATGTGGGCAAGTGCTTTATATTATAGTAGAATTTCTCCTGATGAAGAATTAGGGATGCGGTATTCTGAGAATGTATTAGCCTATTCTATGGGTAAAGTTTTATTTTCTAATCTTTCTGTAGGAATGAATATAAAAAGAATGTGGGCTATTTTACCATCTCCTTATAATTCAGAAGGTTTTGGTATAGATTTTGGTGTAATATTTAAAATTACCCCTCAGGTTAAAATTGGAGCGGTAGTTTATAATATTTATAATAATATGTCATGGTCTGATGGAACAGAATCCTACGATGAATTGATAACACCAAATATCAAGGTTGGGCTTTCATATCAATCAGAAAATTTAGTAGTGTCTGGAAATGTTAGTATTCCATCTTTAAGTTTCCAGGTTGGTGGAGAATATTTGTTTAAGAAAGTTATATATGTAAGATTAGGATGGAATATGGATTCTCCTACTTTTGGCCTTGGTTTTAAAAAGGATAATATAGTAATTGATTATGCTCTTTTATACTCTTTAAACTTGGGAGGATTTCACCATAGAGTGGGTCTTTCTATGAGTTTTTAGGAAACTTTCTTAAAGGGGGAAGGATTATGTCCTCCCCCTTTTATTTTTATCCTTTAATTACAGCCAATGGTTTCATTTGGGCGACCCTTTTTGAGATTCCCACGTTATGTACTACATTTACTACATCTACCACATTTTTGTAAGCTTCTGAGGCCTCTTCTACTATAGAAGCCTTAGATGCTGCCTTTACTATAATTCCTCTTTCAAGTAGTTCTCTTTCAATATCGGAAGCTCTTAAACCACTTTTTAAAAGCTTACTTCTGCTTTGGGTTCTTCCTGCTCCATGGCAAGTAGATCCAAAAGATATTTCCATAGCCTTAGGAAGACCTATAAGAAGAAAAGAAGATCTTCCCATATCTCCTGGTATTATCACTGGCTGACCTATATCTTTGTAATCTTCTGGAAGATCCGGATGTCCTGCAGGAAAGGCCCTTGTAGCTCCTTTTCTATGTACTACTATCTCTTCTATTTTTCCATCAATATCATGTTCTTCTAATTTAGCAATATTATGGGCTACATCATAAATAAGCCTCATTCCTAATGATTCAGCTCCCTCTCTAAATACTTTTTCAAATACCTCTCTTACCCAATGGGTTATCATTTGTCTGTTTGCCCAAGCAAAGTTGGCTGCACAAGACATGGCTGAGAAATAATCCTGTCCTTCAGGAGAATCAAAAGGAGCACAAGCAAGTTGTTTATCTGGTACTTCAATACCATATTTCCTCATAGCGTTAGACATTACTCTGATATAATCTTCAGCTACCTGATGTCCAAGACCACGAGATCCTGTATGTACCATGATTACTATCTGATCTGGAAAGATTCCTAATTTATCCGCTATCTCTGGCTCAAAAATCTTGCTAACTACTTGAATTTCCAAGAAATGGTTTCCTGAGCCCAAAGTACCTAATTGATATTCTCCTCTTTCTTTTGCTTTTTTAGATACCTTATCTGGATCTGCATATGGAAGTCTTCCTCTTTCTTCTATATGTTCTAAATCTTCTTTCCATCCATAACCCTGTTTTACAGCCCATTGAGCACCTTTTTCAAGAACCTCATCAAGCTCTTTACCTTTTACCCTCAGATCTCCTTCTGAGCCTACCCCAGCTGGAATTTTATCAAAAAGCTCATCTACTAACTCTCTTATCTTTGGCAAAACATCTTCTTTTGATAGATTAGTTCTTATTAATCTTACACCGCAATTTATATCGTATCCTACACCTCCTGGAGAAATAACCCCTCCCTTTTTCTTCATGCCTGCTACTCCACCTATAGGAAAACCATATCCCCAATGGATATCTGGCATAGCTAAGGAGTATTTTAATATGCCAGGTAGAGATGCAACATTAGCTACCTGTTCTGGAGATTGGTCTTTAACGATATCTTCCATTAGTTTTTCATCAGCAAATATAATACCTGGTACCCTCATAAAAGGCTTATAATCCTTAGGTATCATATATCTATAATCATCTATCTTAACAAGTTTACCTTTCCATTCATTTCCCATTTTTTATTACACCTCCCAAAATCTTTGATATTTCTAAATTTTCCTAATATTTATTATAATGTAAAAGAGAGAAAAAATAAAAAGAAGGGAGGAAAACGGTCTTATGTTTTATGAAATCTCCGTATCTACTCCTCAAAAGGTGGCTCTTGTGGATATAACAGAAAAGATTGAAGAAGTTATAAAGAAAAGTAATGTAAAAAATGGAATTTGCTTTATCTTTGTCCCTCATACTACAGCAGGAATATTGATAAATGAGAATTATGATCCCAGTGTGGTGAGAGATATCATATCTACTTATGATAAGATAGTTCCTTCTAATATTCCCTATGCTCATACTGAAGGAAATTCTCCTGCTCATATTAAGAGTACTATTGTAGGGGCGAATACTTTTCTATTTATAAGGGAAGGAAAGCTTAAGCTAGGAACTTGGCAAGGAGTCTTTTTAGCTGAGTTTGATGGACCAAGGTATAGAAAAGTATGGGTTGACATATGGGAAGAAAAGGAATAAACTTATTCATAGTTTTTATATACAGAAAGGGGGGAAGATAAGATGGCATGGTATTGGTGGGTATTAATAGTTATTGTGATTATTCTTCTTATTTGGTATTTCATGAAGGGGAAAAAGTAGGCTTTTAGTTTTTTAATTTCTTTGATCATAAAGAAGGAAGGTCTTTATAGGCCTTCCTTCTTTATTTATATTTTTTATTATTATTGATATAATAGATATGAAATGGAATTGAAAGGGGGAGATATGATGCGCCCTGCTTTAATAATAGTAGATATGGTGGTAGATTTTGTTACAGGAAAATTTGGTAATCCATATGCTCAAGAGATAGTTCCTAATATTAAGCTTCTTATTGAAAAGGCTCATGAGAAAAATATTCCTGTTATCTATCTGAGGGATTCTCATACTGAGGATGATAAAGAGCTTTCCTTATGGGGGAAACATGCCATGGAAGGGGATAAAGGTTCTGAAATAATACCTGAACTTGCACCTTCTCCTCAAGATTACGTAATAAAGAAAAAAGTTTATAGTGGTTTTTATAAAACAGATCTTGAAGAAATTTTAAAGAAACATAATGTGGATACAGTGATACTTACAGGTACAAGCACCCATATATGTGTACTTCACAATTCTGCTGACGCCTTTTTTAGAGGTTTTGATGTGATTGTTATTTCAGATGCTACCGCATCTTTTGTTCCCGAGGAGCATGAAAGGGCTTTAAAATATATGAAAGATATTCATAATGCAAAGATATATACAACTCAAGAATTCTTAGAAAAATGGGAGGAGATAAATTGAAAGATTTTTTGATTGCAAAACCAGATGAAATAAAGAATGGTTTATGTACTGATGCCTATTTTTTAAGGACTGAGGAGGTATTAGATGGCTTAAATAAAAATCCCCAGGTGGTGATGGAGCTTTTTACAAAAAGTTTTCCTGATGAGAACTATCAATTTGGAGTAGTGCTTGGAATATATGAAGTGGCAAAGCTTTTAGAAGGTCTTCCAGTAGATGTTTATGCCATGGAAGAGGGGGAGATATTCTTTCCTTATGAACCCGTGCTCCAAATAAGAGGAAAATATAAAGATTTTGCACGATATGAAACAGCCATATTAGGGTTTATCTGTTTTATGTCAGGCATTGCGACAAAATCAGCTCGGGTAAGAATTTCAGCAGGAAATAAAAAGATATATAGTTTTGGGACCAGAAGACAACACCCATTTTTAGCTCCAGTAGTAGAGTATGCCACATATGTATCTGGATTTGATGGAGTATCTAATGTTTTAGGAGCAAAGTATATTTATAAAACTCCTGTTGGTACTATGCCTCATGCATTAATTTTGATTATAGGAGATGAAAAAGAGGCCTTTTCAGCTTTTGATCAATATGTAGACCCTAAAATACCAAGAATTGCCCTTGTAGATACTTACGGCTCTCCTACTATAGGTGCCTTAAATGCTTTGGAGGTTTTGAAAGATAAGCTACAAGGTATAAGAATAGATAGCAAAGATTTTTCTTATCTTATAAAAGATATAAGGTGGGAATTTGCAAGAAGAGGTTATAATAATATTCAGATATTTTTGAGTGGCGGACTTGATGAATATGAGGTGGAAAAATACAGAGATTTGGTAGATGCTTTTGGAATTGGAACAAGGGTAGCTAATGCTCCAGTTATAGATTTTGCATTAAAAATTGTAGAGGTAGATGGAAATCCAATTGCTAAAGTGGGTAATATGCCAGGTGCTAAACAAGTTCAGAGAGGTGAAAATTTTAATGATACTATAAGGCTTTATACCTCAGAATTACTTCCAGGTAAAAAGCCTCTTTTGAGGCCTCTTATATCTCAAGGTAAGATCATAAGAGATTTTGAAGAGACAGATAATATTAGAAAGAGGATATTAAATAATATCAATTCTTTGCCTGAAGAATTGAAGATTATAAAAGGAGGAAAGAAATATATTCCTGAGTTTTTACCTTGACGATAAAAATCTTTTTTGTTAGTATTACGTTGTATTTATAAAAATACAGAAAATTTTAAAGAAAAGGAGAGGGTAAGAAATGAAGAGGACTTATCAGCCTAAAAAACATCATAGAAAAAGAGTCCATGGTTTTCTTGCCCGTATGAGAACTCCCGGTGGTAGAAGAGTTATAAAAAGAAGAAGAGCAAAGGGAAGAAAGAGATTAACAGTATAATTGGGACTTTATTCTTTTCCCAAAGAAGAAAGGTTAAAAAAACAAGAAGATTTTTTACGCATTTTAAGGGAGGGAAGACCTTATTCCCTCTCTAAGAATTTTGTCGTTTATATAAGAAAAGGAGAAAAAAGAAGAATAGGGATAAGCGTAAGTAAAAAAGTAGGGACTGCGGTTGTAAGGAATAGAATAAAAAGACTTATAAGAGAAGTATATAGACTCCATAGGCCTTACTTAAGTGATAATGCAGAGATTCTTGTGATAGTTAAGCCAGGAGAAAATATAGGAGATATTAATTATCATAAAATGAAGGATATGCTATTAAATATATGGAAAAAAGCTGGTATTTTAAAGGATGCTTAAGCAATTGTTAATTTTAATTATAAAAATATATAAGAGATTTATATCTCCTCTTTTACCTTCTTCTTGTCGTTTTTATCCTACCTGTTCTTCCTATGCATTAGAAGCTATAGAAAGGTTTGGGGCTCTTGAGGGGAGTATTCTTGCTATAAAGAGGATTTTAAGATGTCATCCCTTTAATCCGGGGGGTTATGATCCTGTACCTAAAAAAGAAGAATTATTAGAATTGAAATTGCAAAGGAGGAAAAATAAATGATAAATGCTTTAGCCAATGGATTGGGATACCTATTAGAGCTTTTTTATAGTTGGACTGGGAATTATGGGGTTGCTATAATATTTTTAGTGATTCTTGTAAGAATTATTTTATATCCATTGACTCATGCCCAATTAAGAAGTATATTTCTTCAGCAAAAAATTCAGCCTGAGATAAGAAAGATTCAGGAGAAATTTAAAGATGATCCTCAAGAAATGAATAAGCAGATCATGATTCTTTATCAACAGTATAAAATTAATCCAATGATGGGATGTTTACCTCTTCTTATTCAATTTCCAATTCTTATTGCTTTATATCAATTGTTGTTACATTATAAATATACTGTAACTCCCAGCTTTTTATGGATGACGGATCTCACTAAACCTGATTATCTTCTTTTGATTATTATGGCTATTGTAACTTATTTTTCTGGAGCACTATCTTCCTTGTCTTCAGCACCAGAGCAAAAGAGACAGCAACAAATTATGAATATCTTTACAACCTTACTTTTTACTGGAATGTTTCTGTTATACAAAGTACCTGCTGGTGTTATGCTTTATTGGCTTGTATCCAGTTTGTTCCAACTATTACAACAATATATAGTATTTAGGCTCCATAAGGAGGGCTAATACTGATATGAGGGAGATAGAAATAGAGGGCAAGACTTTAGAGGATGCTCTTCTAAAGGCTAAAGAGATTTTGGAGGTTCCTCTTGATAAGATAGATTATAAAATTATTGAATATGGAAGAGAAGGGATTTTAGGAATAGGAGCAAGACCTTTTCGTATATCTGCTTGGATAAAGGAACTTCCTGAAGATATATTAAGGAATTTTATAAAAGAAATCTTAAAAAGGTTAAATGTTAAAGGGAGAATAAAGATATCAAAGGAAGAGGGAAATATAAAAATAAGTATTGAAGGAGATAATTTAGGAGAATTGATTGGTCCTGCAGGAAGAACCCTTTCATCCTTAGAGTATATAATCCGCCTTTATGCTTCTAAGATGCAGATAACCGATATTATTACAGTGGATATTGATCATTATAGAGAAAGAAGAGAGAGGTATTTAGAAGAATTAGCAAAGAAAATAGCCTCTAAAGTGAAAAAAGAAAAGAAAGAGTACAAACTAAAGCCTATGACCCCAAAGGAAAGAAGAATAATTCACTTAACTTTGCAGGATGATCCTGATGTAATTACATATAGTGAAGGGGAAGATCCAGAAAGATATGTGGTTATAGCACCTAAGGAAAAATGAAAGATACAATTACTGCTATAGCTACTCCTCTTGGTTATAGTGCTATTGGAATAATCCGAATAAGTGGACCACAGGCTATAAGAATTGCCAAGAAAATTTTTTCACCTATCAGAAAGAAGGATCTTGAAAAAGTTCCTTCTCATACTTTGCATTATGGAAAAATTTACTACAATGATGAGTTTATTGATGAGGTTCTTTTAGCTGTTTACAAAGGTCCAAATTCCTATACAGGCGAAGATATGGTAGAGATATTTACCCACGGAAGTCCTATTATTCTTGAAGAAGTTTTAAAAATTATCATTAATGAAGGGGCTCGAATAGCAGAAAAAGGTGAATTTACAAAAAGAGCCTTTTTAAATGGAAAGATTGATCTTCTCCAAGCAGAAAGCATAAATGAAATTATAAGGGCGGAAAGTAAAGCCTCATTAAAGATAGCTTTATCAAAATTAGAGGGAGACACTTCTAAAAGGATAAGAGAATTAAAGGATAAAGTAGAATTTTTAAGAATAGAATTAGAAGCCTCGATAGATTTTCCTGAGGATGTAGAAGAAAAGGAAAAATCAGAGTGGATAAGAATATTGGAAGAGATTAAAAAAGAAGTAGAGGAACTTCTATTAAAAGGAGAAAAAGGTGATTTAATTAAAGAAGGCTATAAAGTTATATTAGTGGGAAGGCCAAATGTGGGAAAATCAAGCCTTTTTAATGCTTTAATGAGAGAAGATAGGGCAATAGTAACACCGATACCAGGAACTACGCGGGATTATATAGAAGGGGAGATTTATTTATCAGGTTATCTTATAAAAATTTATGATACTGCAGGGCTTTCTATTCCCCGTGATATATTGGATAAATTGGGAATGGAAAAAACTAAAAAGATCCTTGAAAAGTCAAATATTATTCTTTTTGTACTTGATGGAAGTCTTGAAATCACTGAGGAAGAAAAGAAGCTTTTTCAAGAGATAATGAGTTATGAAAATAAGAAGGTTTTGTTGGTTATCAATAAAATAGATTTACCCTTGAAAATTGATCTATCCTTTTTCCCTGAGAATATAGAGAGGGTATATGTATCTGCTAAAAATAATATAGGTATCGATAAATTGGAAGAGAAACTTAAAGATTATATAATTACAGAAGAGTCTATAGATGGATTGTTTTTAAACATATATCATAAAGAAGAGCTAAAAAAGATAAATAATTTAATAGATGAATCAATTAAAGTTCTGAAAGATTTTAAGGCTCTTGATATACTTGGGTCTTTTCTTTATGATATTGAAAGATCATTTGGTAATATGTTAGGTGAGGAAGTATCCTTAGATATTGTGGATAAGATATTTGAAAATTTCTGTGTTGGAAAATAGGAGGTTATCATGATTTATTGGATAGTAATTTTAGGGATTGTACAAGGTATTACTGAATTTCTTCCTATAAGCAGTACTGCTCATTTGATCCTTATTCCTTATTTATTTAAGGTACCTGATTTTGGGTTAACTTTTAATGTGGGATTACATCTTGGTACCTTTCTTGCTGTACTTTTATATTTCATAAAAGATTGGATAGAATTTTTAATTGCCATATTTAAAGGAGGAGAAAAAAGAAAACTTCTTGGACTTATAATTCTTGCAACTATTCCAGCTGGTATTTTGGGTGTTTTGTTAGATCCATTTGTAGAGAAAATTTCAGAGCCTCAAACTTATCCTTTTGCAATATGGATTATTCTGGCGGGTGTAATAGCCTTTGGTATCATCTTTCTCTTGTTGGAAAAATATAAAAGTAAGACCTTGGAACTTAAAGATTTAGATGTAAAAAAGGCTATAACTATTGGAATTTGGCAAGTATTTTCCCTCTTTCCCGGAGTTTCAAGATCTGGTTCATCTATTTCAGGTGGAATGTATGTGGGATTAAGAAGAGATGAAGCAACGAAATTTTCCTTTTATATGTCTCTTCCTTTAATAGGTGGAGCAGTATTTTTTAAGTTCATAGATCTTTTTAAGGGTAATCAAACTGGAGAATTTACTTATATTTTATATGGATCTTTAGTATCATTTATTGTAGGAATCTTCAGTATTCATGTTCTTTTAAATTATGTTAAAAAATCCTCTTTAAAGGTTTTTTCATACTATAGATTTATTCTTGCCTTTTCTCTAATATTGGCCTTTTTTGGTTTTCAGATACCTTCTATTTTAGTTTTTATAGCTGGTGTAATTTACCTATTTTGGAATTTTTATAAACCTAAAAAAGAGACCATTTAATATTTTTAAAAAATCATATTTTATTGACATGAAGGATTTATCTTTATTATAATAAACAGAACGACGTTCGTTCAAAAATGAGGAATAAATATGAGAATAAGTAAAGAGCCTGAAATAAGAAAGAAAGAACTTATTGAAACTGCTCTTCGCCTTTTTCTCAAGAAGGGTTATGAGAAAACATCTGTAAGAGATATATTGAGAGAAGTAAAAGGCTCTCCCGGTATGTTTTATTACTACTTTTCTTCAAAAGAGGAGATATTTGAAGAAGCAATAAAGTATTATGTGGATAATTATGTAAAGGAGCTTATAGAAATATTTAGAGATGAAAAAATCTCTTTGGGAGATAAATATAACAAAATTGTAAGCTCAGTAATAAAAGCTTTTGAAGATTTAAGATCCTTTTCTAAGATCTATTATAGTCCTCAATATTTCCCGTTAAGGGTTAAGATAACTTTTGAGATATTGGATAAATTAGTAGAGCCATTTTCTCAACTTATTGAGAAAATAAAAAAAGATCCTCAGCTTGATTCTAAAAGATGTGCCCTCTTTGTACTTTATGGGGTTTATGGTCTTTTGCATGAGAACTTAGAGATTGATAGTAGCTATATTCAAGGGGTTATGGAATTTATACTTCATGTTACTGAAAAAATGTTGGGAATTTCTGGGGAGGGATAAAATATGAAAAGGATTTATCTTTTTTGTTTTAGACATTCCAAGATTATAACAGTTTTATCATTGGTATTATTTATTTTGTCCTTTTATCTTAGTTTAAATATTAAGGTAAACTATGACCTTTATTCTCTACTTCCAAAGGATCTTCCTTCAGTTAATGCTTTAAATGAACTTCGTAATACCTTTAAATTGGGCGAAGAAGCATATATATTGCTTCCTTTCAAAGATCCTTATGAGGTGGATTCTTTAAAGAAAAAGGTATCTCAAATAAAAGGAGTATCAAAGGTTTCATGGATTTCAGATTTTCAAGATATTTTTTTGCCTGATTATTTTTGGGATCAAAATATAAAAGATAAGTTTATAAAAGATGGATATACTTTTTTAAAAGTTGAATTTATAGAATCTTCCCAAAGTCCTTTAACAAAATCAGCAATAAAAGAGATAAATTTGATCCTTCCAAAGGGAAGCTATTTTACAGGCAATGCTGTTATTGGTCAAGACTTAAGTGAATTAACTCAAAGAGAGACTATTCGTTATCTTCTTATTGGTAGTATATTGGTCATAATATTCTTATTTTTCCTTCTACCCTCTATGTATGTACCCCTTCTTATCTACTATACTATTTTTCTTTCTATTCTTGTAAATACCGCCATTTCTACTCTTTTAGGACAAGAGATAAGTTTTATATCTAGGATGATTGTGGGAATTTTACAACTTGGTGTTACCATGGATTATGCCATATTTTTGTACCATAGATATGAGGAAGAATCAAAAACAAAAAGTAAGGAAGAAGCGGGATGGGAGGCAGTTAGAACTACAGCTATAAGTATTATAGCCAGTTCAGCTACTACTGTAGCTGGTTTTCTTGCTATGACTTATATGAGATTTGGGCTTGGTAAAGATCTTGGGTTTATTTTGGCAAGAGGTGTATTGGTATCTTTCATTTCTTCCCTTACTATTCTTCCTGTACTTCTATATGAATTTCATCATAAATGGGCAAATTCTAAGAGGTGGGTTTTAAGAATACCTGGGGAAAGATTGTTCAATTTTGTAATAAGATGGAGACCTGTAATATTTATTATATTTCTTATTGGAGCCTTTTCCCTTTTTGTTATTCCAAAGTTTCCTATGGATTATAAGCTTTTAAGAGGACTTCCAGAAAATATACCTTCCATGATAGGACAAAAAAAGCTGGAAGACATATTTGAAAAGAAATCTACTATTTTTGCCATTGGCAAAGAATCTCCAGATAATTGGCAAGAAATTATAAAGGTATTAAAGAAAGATCCTTATATAACAGGCATCATGGGTTACTATGAAATGGTAGATCCATTACTGCCAGATTATATGGTACCAGAAAGTGTAAAGGAAACTTTCTTTAAAGATGGAGTTTCTTATTTGACCTTAGATGCAAATTTTTCCTATGGTACCCAAGAATCTTATGATTTTATAAAAAGAATGAGAGATAAAATAGAAAAAAGATATAATGTTACTTTTACAGGAATTCCTGTTTTAAATTATGATCTTAAAAATATAACCACTGATGACTTAAATAAGGTAAATATAATATCTATAATAGCAATTTTTATGGTCGTAGCTCTCTCTTTTCTTTCCTTACCTATTCCAATTCTTCTTGTTCTTGTTATAGAGATGGCTATAACGATTAATCTTCTTATAGATTATCTAACATATGGTTTTATCTTTTTCTCTTCCAATCTATTTATAGGAGCTATCCAACTTGGGGCAACCATAGATTATGCTGTACTTTTAACCTCCAGATATTTGGAGGCAAAAAGGAAGGGGTTTGATAAAATTGCCTCTGCCCATTTTGCCTTTGAAGGGATAAATAGTATCATAACCAGTGCAGGTACTATGTTTTTTATCTCCTTTCCCTTAGGTATTTTTTCTGATATTTTTATGGCGAAGAATTTAGCTATGCTTGTCAGTAGAGGAGCTATTATTAGTGTATTATTTGTAACTTTATTGGTGGTCCCTCTTCTTGTGACTTTGGATTCTGTTCTTGAAAAATTAGGTTTTATAAGGAAGGAGGAGAAAAGATGAAAAAAGGAATTATCATATTAATATTGTTAGGTATAATTTTAAGCATTTCTTTTGGAAACTCTTTAGGGGTTAAAAACGATGAAACCATTTATGTGCTTCTTGGATCTGATGGTAAAGCTAAAAGGGTAGATCTTGTAAATTGGATTAGTATAGAAGGAAAGGGTAATTTTAATATCATAAAAGATGGAAGATATATTAAAAATGTAAAATTGTATACTGATGATGTAAAAATGAAAGTGGAAAAGGGAAACATAGTGGTTTTTGGAGAATCTTCTGAGTATAAGAATGTATATTTAACAGGAGAAGTTAATAAAAAGGTTCCTTTAGATTTTAAGATTACTTATTATTATAATGGAAAATTAGTACAACCGAGGGATTTTTTAGGAAAATCTGGAGATTTAGATATAGAGATCTATATGAAGCCTAATGAAGATATTCCTTTAAGGGTAGTAATGTCTACTGAGTTTTCTGCAGATGATTTTGTGCTAAAGAATCCTAATGATTTTATGATAATGGTATTGGGGAAAACAGTCAGGCTTACAGGTTTTACCTATTCTATTCCTGATGCAAAATTAAAGCTTTCTTTAAGAGGCAAAAAATTAAAGATACCTGGTATTACTTTTACTGCTCTTCCATCCCTTCCCCCTGTTGATTTATCAATGAAAGATCAACTCTATTCTTTTAATGAAGGAATTGAAGGTTTTCTTTTGCTTAATCAAGCTCATCAAAAGATTCTTAAAGGAATTCTTGAAGGTATAGAGAAAAATACTCCAACTATTCCCCAAGAATATCTTACTTTGCCTTTTACCCTTATGGCAAATCAGAATAAAGCCTATTTAATATCAAAAAATTTGAAAGAGTATCCTAAAAGCTTTAATAATTTATATGAATATATAAAAGAAAAGGCAGAAAGTAGTAGTGACGAAGATTGGAAAAAGGCATTAATGATGGCAGAAGAGGTAAAGAAAGAGATAAAGACTAATAGTTTCTCAGATGATATAAAGAATATAGGAGATTTTATTGGAGATCTTGCTTTTCAAAGTAAAAAGGCTATGGATATGATAGGTACATCTTTACAAGGAATTCAGAATATTGAGAATATGTTAAATATAATGCTTTATGGGGGAGAGATAGAAGGTAAAAAACTTCCTGGACTTTCTGATGTGGAGAAAAATTTAAAGACAATAAAAGAGAAGATAAGATCAAATCTTTCTCTTTTAGAAAAAGGAGAAGAAAAGATAAATTCTTGGAAGAAAAGGTTGGAAAATTATGTCTTTGCAGGAGAAATACCCAATGCAAAATCATCAGTTAGATTCTATTTTAGGCTTAACGAAATAAAATAATTAAAAGACTATATCGCTGAATAAGGTAAGTATTGTTACAATACAACTTGCAAATATAACACCTGTAGCTATGGCAAAAAAGGCTTCTTTGAAATTTAAGCCTAAGACTCTTGCTAATATAGCACCAGTAAAAGCTCCTGTCCCGGGAAGAGGAATTCCTATAAAAATGGCTAATGAAAAAATTAGACCAGAAGGATATATCTTTAATTTTCTTAATTTACTCTTTAAAAATCTTTCATAATAGCTTTTTAAGGGCTCTCTACTTGTGAGAGCCCTACTTATAAAATCAATATTAAAATATACTGCTACACCCATTAATGTATTCCCCAAAAAGCTTATTAAAAAGGATTCCCAAGGAGAAAGCCCATTATATATTCCATAGGGAATAGATATTCTGCATTCTCCAATGGGTGTTATTGAAAGAATAAAAACCCTTAGAATTAATCTTAGGTTCATATATTAAGTTCCTCCCATGTTCCGTAAGTTACTGGAGATTTATCATTTTGGGCTATAAATAATTTTCTTTCTCTTGGTAAATAAATAATACTTTGTAAAGTTAATCTTGTACTTACACTTTTAAGAATTTCCTTTGCATATTCCACATCTATATTATTAACTTCTTCTATTTTTCCTCTTATTATTTTCTCCCTTTCTTTTGTATCTATCTGTTGAACATAAGATCCATCTTTAAGAGGAATTGGCATTTCTTCAACAAGCTTTGACTCTTGTTCTGATAGCATTTCAGGATGCTGATAATGATTTGTAGCTATTAACAATCCATTATATCTTAGATCCCTTATGCGTTTCATCTTTGGACTTATCTCAAGAATGACCGCATTATCTTTATCTGAGATAAGTACATTTAATCCCTGAAAAGTATATGGAGCATTCTTTAAAGCGTCATCTAAGTTATTGGAATATTGAATTATTTTGCGGGTTAGAAGGAATTCTGGAGCTCCCATTTCTTTTCTTCTACTTTGGGATACATTTATTGAAACAAAGAGATTGTCTGATATACCAGTATAAGATCCAACAAGAGCAGGCCAAGAGATAGATATAAAGGGATTTCCTTCTTCTGGATAATATTTAAAAATAATAGTACATAATGGAAGTTCATCTATGAATACGCCATAATCAAGATTTCTTCCTATAATTAAATTTCCATCTTTATTTCTCAAAACAAAGGATGAACAGCTTTTTCTCATACTTTTACCAACATAGTAAGTTGATATTTCATCAGTAAGATTGAAAAGAAGAATTTTTTCATAAGGTACATGACTGGCATCAGAAATTCCCTTCATTTCTTCAAAAAATTCCTTGGCTTCTGGATAACTATTAAGTATCTTTTTCTCAAAATCTTTTGCGGTTTTAAGCATCAATCTATAAATTATTTTCCCTTTTATCTTTCCTTGAAAAAGACATACTAAATCCTCAAAATTATTATTAAAATACTGAATTTCATCTTTAAGCGCTATACCATGCTGATAACCTATTTCATAAGGTTTACCTCTAAGTTCTATTACCCTTATACTTTCTTTTTGGGGAAAAACCTTTGATTTACTCATATTTTAATTATATTTTTATAAAATAAAATTTTCAAGGAAAAGATAAAAATAAAAAAGTGGCAGGGAATTTCTCCCTGCCCCTTATCAATTAATTTTCATTTAATTATCAATTATTTACTTTTTCAAAAATCCATGTGGAAACATTTTATCAAAAGGACTTCCAAATGGCTTTTCCATACTCTTTAATGCCCCTGACACTCCTTGTGTAGGTGGATATGGTCCTGTATTACCTTCAGAATCCATTTTTATTATGTAAACATCAGCATATCCTGCTCCAAAAGATTCTGTTGATCCTGCAACAATATATCCTCCATCTTTTGTCTGCTGTATGGAAGATGCCCAATCCCATTCAGTTCCACCATAAGTTTTCTCCCATACTTTATTACCATTTTCATCAAGCTTTATTACATAAACATCCTCATATCCTGCTCCAAAAGAATTTGTATATCCTGCAACAATATATCCTCCATCTTTTGTTTGCTGAATGGACCATGCGTCATCATCATTACTTTCGCCAAAAGTTTTCTCCCACAATTTAGTACCATTTGCATCAAGCTTTATTATGTAAACATCCAAAGATCCTGCTCCAAAAGAATATGTTCCTCCTGCCACAATATATCCACCATCAGTTGTCTGTTGGATGGAATTTGCCCAATCATCACCACTTCCGCCATATGTTTTCTCCCAAACCTTATTTCCATTTGCATCAAGCTTTATTATGTAAACATCCAAAGATCCTGCTCCAAAAGACTTTGTCCATCCTGCAACAATATATCCACCATCCTTAGTCTGCTTTATAACTGCTATCTCATCATCACTTCCACCGTATGTTTTCTTCCACAATTCATTCCCATTTGCATCAAGCTTTATTACATAAACATCTAAACCTCCTGCTCCAAAAGAAGATGTATATCCTGCAACAATATATCCACCATCTTTTGTTTGCTGAATGGACCATGCTCCATCATCATCACTTCCACCATATGTTTTCTCCCAAACCATTTTTCCATCTGCATCAAGCTTTATTAAGTAAACATCAGCATATCCTGCTCCAAAAGAATTTGTCCTTCCAGCAACTATATACCCACCATCAGTTGTCTGCTGTATGGAATATGCCCTATCATCATCACTTCCACCATATGTTTTCTCCCAAACCATATTCCCATTTTCATCAAGCTTTATTAAGTAAACATCATAACCTCCTGCTCCAAAAGATTCTGTTGATCCTGCCACAATATATCCTCCATCTTTTGTTTGCTGAATGGACCATGCTACATCATCACCACCTCCACCATATGTTTTTTGCCAAACAGTTTGTGTAGATGGTGTAGGGCTTTGTTTTGTACATCCAGAGATTAAAAAGGAAAAAAGGAGAAGGACTAAAGAAAGAGTAATAACTTTTTTCATAAGCTTTCTTTAACCTCCTTTTTAAAACAAATTGGGAGAAATAGGTACGATGAGAGGTTTGAATTGTGGTTTGTCCTTAATAGTGAACCTTAATTTCATCCTTTTTTCAATTTTTATTCTAAATATTTTTTAAAAAAAATCAATCATCATTTTTATTTTTATATCACAATTTTATTTGCTTAACACGCAAAAAATTTAAATAAAAAAAGGGCAGGGAATTTCTCCCTGCTCCTTATCAATTAATTTTCATTTAATTATCAATTATTTATTTTTTCAAAAATTCATGAGGAAACATTTTATCAAAAGGACTTCCAAATGGCTTATCCATATTCTTTAAAGCTCCAGATACTCCTTGTATTGGTGGATATGGTCCCGTATTACCACATATATCCATTCTTATTACATAAACATCATATCCTCTTGCTCCAAAGGAATTTATCAATCCTGCAACAATATATCCACCATCACTTGTCTGCTGTATAGAATTTAACATAATAACATCAGAACTTCCACCGTATGTTTTCTCCCACACTTTATTACCATTTTCATCAAGCTTTATTACGTAAACATCAGATCCTCCTGCTCCAAAAGAATTTGTATAACCTGCTACAATATATCCACCATCATTTGTCTGCTGAATAGAGTATGCTTCATCCCACTTACTTCCACCAAAAATTTTCTCCCACACTTTATTACCATTTTCACCAAGCTTTATTATGTAAACATCATATCCTCCTGCTCCAAAAGAATTTGTATAACCTGCCACAATATATCTTCCATCAGTTGTCTGTTGAATGGAATATGCTCTATCCTCGCTACTTCCACCATAAATTTTCTCCCACACTTTATTTCCATCTGCATCAAGCTTTATGATGTAAACATCAGATCCTCCTGCCCCAAAAGAATATGTATAACCTGCCACAATATATCCTCCATCATTTGTCTGCTGTATGGAATATGCCCCATCACTACTACTTCCACCATAAATTTTCTCCCACACTTTATTTCCATCTGCATCAAGCTTTATGATGTAAACATCAGATCCTCCTGCTCCAAAAGAATTTGTTACTCCTGCAACAATATATCCACCATCATTTGTCTGCTGAATAGAACTTGCTCCATCCCACTCACTTCCACCATATGTTTTTTGCCAAACTTCTATTCCTCCTGAAACCTCTACCTCTATACTTGTACTTCCTGTATGATTTAAGTTATCATATGCTATTACTGTTATTTTATGATTCTTGTTTGCATATTGAGTAGTATCCCAGTCATATGTATATGGATATTCTGTATCTATTTTTACCAAAATGTCATCAATGTAAAATTCAACCTTTTGAATTCCACTTGGAGCCTTTTGTATTATCTTCTTGGCTGGAGAAACCTTATCAACTACATTAGCTTCTATTGTTACTATTCCAGAAACTGTATCTCCATGTTTGAGATTTGCAATAGATACTTGTGGTGCTTGTGTATCTCCTATGGTAACTTTAATCTTTGTGCTTACACCTATATTATCAGCATAATCATAAGCTTTTGCCTGTATTGTATGGGTTGAATTATATTGGAGAACATCTGTATTCCAAACATACTCATAAGGACTCTCTAAATCATCTCCTACTTTTTCACCATCAATGTAAAATTCTACCTTTCTTACTCCTATATTGTCTGTAGCACTTGCCTGAATCACTATAACTCCTGAAACTACTTGTCCATATACAAGATTTGTGATAGAAACTTGGGGTGGAATTGTGTCATCCGTATTTGATACTGTAACTTGAATTACATTACTTATTCCTACATTACCCGCCTTGTCATAAGCTTTTGCTTGTAAATAATGAGTTGCATTTGAATATTTTTTTGTATCCCAGCTATATTCATATGGGGATATTAGATCCTCTCCTACTTTAATTCCATCAATATAAAACTCAACCTTTTGAATTCCACTTGGAGCCTTTTGTACTGTCTTCTTCGCTGGAGAAATCCTTTCAATTACATTTGCCTGTATCGCTATAGTCCCAATAACTACTGCCCCATTTTGTGGATTTGTAATTGTTACTTGAGGAGCTTGAATATCTCCTATGGTAACCTGAACAATATCACTTTCTCCTATGTTCCCAGCTTTATCATATGCTTTTGCCTGTATTGTATGTGTAGAATTATATGGGAGAACGTCTGTATTCCAAACGTATTCATATAGGCTGGTAGTGTCTTCTCCTACCTTATTGCCATCAATATAAAACTCAACTTTAGTTACTCCTATATTGTCGCTTGCATTTGCTTGAATTGTTACTGTTCCAAATAAAGTTTGTCCATTCTCTGGAAATAATATTGTAACTTGCGGTGGTGTTGTGTCTGGCGTATTCTGAATTTTTACTTGAACAATATTACTTTCTCCTATATTCCCAGCAAAATCAAATGCCTTTGCTTGTATTGTATGATCTCCATTTGGATAAAGATTTGTATTCCAGATGTATTCATATGGGGGTGTTAGATCATCTGCTACCTTATTACCATCAATGTAAAATTCAACCTTTTGAATTCCACTTGGAACCTTTTGTACTGTTTTCTTTGCTGGTGAAATCTTATCAAATACACTTACTTGTATTGTTATTATTCCATTAACAACTGAACCATTCGTTGGATTTGTAATTATCACTTCTGGAATTTGTGTATCTCCTATAATAACCTGAACTTGATTACTTATTCCTACATTTCCAGCATTGTCATAAGCTTTTACTTGAATTATATGTGTTGAATTATATTGAAGTGTATCTGTATCCCAAATGTACTCATATGGACTTACCGCATCCTCACCTACTTTACTTCCATCAATGTAAAACTCTACTTTTTTTACTCCCACATTATCTGTTACACTTACTTGTATTTTTACTGATCCTGATACAACTTGTCCATTCTTTGGAGAGGTTATTGTGACCTGTGGTGGTGTTGTATCTTGTGTAGATGGTGTAGTACTTTGTTTTGTACATCCAGAGATTAATAAGGAAAACAAAGCAAGGATTAAAATTAGCTTTATGGCTTTTCTCACAAATCATCCCCCTTTCTCAAATAACTACCCTTATTATATCATTTTCTATTCTCTTTAATACTACAAATCACAAGGTCCTCTTCATATCTTCTAAAGATAAATCTCTTTACAGTGGTAATTATTATATTTTTCCATACTAATAGATCAGATTTTAAATAGATATTAATCAATCAGATGAAAGTCCTTAAAAAGGCAAAAGAGAAATTTTTTAGGGTAACTTTTTTAAAATGTTATAATTATCTAAAAAATTTATACATTTTAGGAGGAGATATGAGTAAATTTTTAAAATTCTTATTAATCTTTCTCCTGCTTTTTGCTATAGCTTATGGAAAGGAGTATAGGATAGATGAGGCAAGAGTATATTACAATATTTTGCCAAGTGGAGAGATAGATGTTAATAATCAATTAAAATATGAATTTTTAGGATCTTTTTCAAGAGCATGGATTACAATTCCAAAAGGAAAATACAGCATAAAAGATGTATCTGTAGGTGAGATAGTTGATGGATCTTTAAAAAAGTATACCTATCATCCTGAAACATCAGAAAGAATTCCAGATACCTTTGATGTAGTTGAGAATAGTAAAGAGTATAAAATTAGCTGGTTTTATAGAGCAAATTATACCCAAAAGACTTTTGTAATCAGTTATAAATTGATTAATGCCTTGAAAGTCTATAATGATGTGGCTGAGTTTTATTGGAAAGTATGGGGAGAGGATTGGGATCTAAGACTTCCAGCCTTGTGGGTAGAGGTTAATTTGCCTTCTGAGATTAAATCAAAGAATGATGTAAGCTATTGGCTTCATCCTAAGATAGAAGGAAAGATTGGAATAAAAAAGGATTATAAGGGAATAATTGCCTATGCAGGAAATATTTCTCCTCACCAATGGGTAGAAGTAAGGGTTTTATTTCCAATAAGTTATTTAACCAATTTAGATCCCTTTAAGGTTGAATTAGTAGCTAAAAATGGTAAAGATTTAATATTAAAAGAAGAGGAAAAATGGAAAAAAGAAGAGGAAAGAAAAGAGTTTTTACAAGCTATTGTAACCATTATCTTTGGTATTTTATCGGTAATACTTTTGCTTCTTGGGTTTATTTTGCCCCTCCGTATATACTTTAAATATGGTAGAGAGCCAAAAGTACAATATGAAAGGGAGTATGAACAAGAACCACCTTCTGATATTCCACCAGCATGGGTAGAAGCTCTTGTGAATCAGTCATCAACTCTTTCTCCAAACTCTATTGTGGCATCTACTCTTGAACTGGCAAGAAGAGGGTATCTTAGATTCCAAGAAGAGGTAAAAGAGGGATTTTTAGGAAGAAAGCATAGGGATTATAAAATTATTATTACAGATAAAGAGATAGAAAGTGATCTATCAAATGAATTGAAGCTTTTGCTTGATACTCTCAAAGGATTTGGAAAGGAATTTTATATTTCTGAGTTAAGGAAAAAAGATCTCAGCGGGTTTAAGACAGCTTTTGATAAGGAAGTGGAAATGATTGTCTTTCAGGAGAAGAAATGGATAATTGATGAAGGAAAAAGAAAATTGATATACTTAATAGTTATGTGGGTTGTAATGGATGTTTTTTTGGCGATTTTGATTACAATAACACATTTCTGGGGTATATTTCCCCTAATATTCATAGGAGCAATAAATATTGTCATATCCGCTATTTTTATGCACTCAGCACAAAGATATTCTCCAGAAGGAAAATTACTTGCTTTAAGATGGAAGGCTTTTAAAAGATATTTGCAAGATTTCTCTCTTATCTCAGAACGCCCTCCATCATCCTTAGTCCTTTGGGAGAAATATTTAGTATATGGTACTGTTTTAGGGGTTGCAAAGCAAGTTTTGAAGGCAATGCAGATGTTAAATGTACCTGTGGATCAAATAACATGGTATACTCCTGCTTATGCGGGAAGTATTGCAAGTTTATCAGAGTCTATTCAAAGTTTTAGTTCTTCTCTTGAAGCTTTTAGTGAGAGCTTCTCAAATAGTGTGGTTTCTTCCACTACTTCCTCCTCTTCTGGGGGTGGAGGGGGAGGAGGTGGTGGCGGTGGTGGCGGTGCAGATTAAAAAATCTTAGAAGGGAGTTGATGTTATGATTGAAAAGCTAAATGAGTATTGGAGAGCTTGCTGTTACATTTCAGCTGGAATGATTTATCTCCTTGATAATCCCCTTTTAAAGGAGCCTTTAAAACCTGAGCATATAAAGGAAAGGCTTCTTGGACATTGGGGTGCAAGTCCTGGACTTTCTTTTGTATATGTGCATGGTAATAGGGTAATAAAAAAGTATGATCTTAATTGCATATTTATCGCTGGACCTGGTCATGGGGCTCCAGGAGTTATTGCACCAGCTTATTTAGAGGGAACCATAAGTGAACTTTATTCCCAGTTTAGTCAAGATGAAGAAGGAATGAAAAATCTTTTTAAAGCTTTTTCATTCCCAGGAGGTCTTGGTAGCCATTGTACTCCAGAACTTCCTGGCTCTATTCAAGAGGGTGGAGAGCTTGGATATAGCTTGTCTCACGCTTATGGTGCAGTTTTTGATCATAAAGATTTGATAGCTATTACTGTAGTAGGTGATGGTGAGGCAGAAACTGGACCTCTTGCCACCAGTTGGCATTCAAATAAATTTTTAAATCCTGTTAGAGATGGAGCAGTGCTTCCAGTATTACTCCTTAATGGATATAAGATAAATAATCCTACTATTTTGGCGAGAATAGATGATGAAGAGCTTTTAAATCTCTTTAGAGGATATGGATATGAACCTTATCTGGTAGAGGGTGAAGATTCACTTGAAGTACATGAGAAGATGGCAAAGACTATGGATGCTTGTATAGAGAAAATCTTGAATATATGGGATACTGCCAGATCTCAGAATAAGCCATTCAGACCCTACTGGCCTATGATTATTTTAAAGACTCCAAAGGGTTGGACTGCTCCAAGGAAAGTTGGAAATCATTATATTGAGGGATATTGGAGAGCTCATCAAGTGCCTTTTTCTGATGTAAAGGAAAATCCAGAAAGTTTGAAGGTTTTAGAGGCTTGGTTGAGAAGTTATGAACCTGAAAAACTATTTACACCTGATGGTAAACTGAGGGAAGATTTAAGGGAAATAGCCCCAACTGGAGAGAAAAGAATGAGTTCTAACCCATATGCCAATGGAGGACTATTAAGAAGAGAATTGAAGCTTCCCAACCTTAAGGATCATGCAGTAGAGGTGAAAAGACCTTTTGAGGACAAAGCAGAAAACACACGTCCTTTGGGAGTATTTTTGAAGGAAGTTATAAGATTGAATCCAGATAATTTTAGGGTCTTTGGACCTGATGAGACAAAATCTAATAGATTAGATGCAGTATTTGAACATGGAAAAGTTTTTATGGGAAAGAGTTTGCCTGAAGATGAAGATGAAGGATATCTTACACCCTTTGGAAGAACTATGGAGATGCTTTCAGAGCATACATTAGAAGGATGGCTTGAAGGATATCTTCTTACAGGAAGACATGGATTTTTAAATACATATGAGGGATTTGCTCCCATAATTTCCTCCATGGTAAACCAATTTGGAAAATGGCTTGATATCTCCTCTGATGTGCCTTGGAGAGCTCCCATCTCATCATTAAATTTATTATTAACCTCTGTAGTCTGGAGACAGGATCATAATGGATTTACTCACCAAGATCCTGGTTTCATAACATCTATTGTGGACAAGTGGCCCAATGTGGTTAGGGTATACTTCCCACCAGATGCAAATACACTGCTTTGTACTGTATGGCATTGTTTCCAAACAACCAACAGAATAAATATCATAGTAATAGATAAACAGAAACATCCTCAATATCTTTCCATGGATGAAGCCTTTAAGCATGCCATGAAAGGTATTGGAATATGGGATTTTGCAAGTAATCATCCAGAAGAAGATCCTGATGTTGTCATTGCAAGCTGTGGAGATATTCCAACTAAAGAGGCTATTCATGCGGTTAAACTTTTGAAAGAATTTTTCCCTTATCTAAAGATAAGATTTGTAAATGTGGTAAATCTTTTTACCCTTACTCCAAATACAGAGCATCCTGATGGACTTACAGATAAAGAGTTTGATTCTTACTTTACAAAAGATAAGCCTATAATATTTAACTTCCATGGTTATCCATGGCTCATACATAGGTTAACTTATAGAAGAAATAATCATAGAAATATCCATGTGAGGGGATACAGGGAAAATAGAAAAATAGGTATAGATGCAGGATATCTTGCACCTTTCTTAAAGGGAAGAGGTGGAATAACTACACCCCTTCAACTTGCAATATTGAACCAGATAGATCGTTATAGTATAGCTATGGATGTCATAGAGAGAGTTGAAAGTTTACAAAATAAGGGTGGTTATTACAAAGATGTATTGAAGAATATGCAGATAGAAGCCCTTGAGTATGCATACAATCATGGGGTAGATAAAGAAGAATAGAAAGGAGTTGATACATATATGAAGATTTTAAGAATATTTTTACTAACCATCTTTATACTTACTTTTATGTCTGTTTTTTCCTTTTCACAAAATGAGGCTGATGCAAGTATTGTTATATCACAAGATACCTTAAATAAATTTTTGTCAGCTATTGGAGAGATAAAAAGGACTGAAAATTTTAATGTGGCTGGAATAAAAAGCGATTATACATGGATTGTAAGAAATCCAAGAATAATATTAGATGATAGTAAGGCAAGATTTGAGGCTGACGTATCTGTATCTATTAAATTTCCTTCTGTTAGCTATACTACACCTGCTTATGGTGAGGTATTAGTAAAGTATTTAGAGAATGAAAACAAGATCTATATTAAGGTAGACAAGGTAGCTTTTGAGGTGGCTTTTAGTATTCTTGGAAAGAAGGTTAGAGTAGGGGAGATCGATATATCTAAGATATATCAAATAGCTTTCACCTTCCCAGGACCAAAACCTTTTGAATCAATGGTCTCAGTAAATATGCCTGATGGCAGTATTAAAATGATTAAGATAGAGACTATACCAGTATTGATGATTGAAAAGGGGAAAATTGTAGTAGGATCACAGATAAATTATCTTCCTGTAAAGTAAAAATAGGATGTTATATAGGTAGTTTTAAAAATAAGAGGAAAAGGTAGGGCAAAGTAAGAGGGGGAGGTTTTTATGTTTATTCGGGTAGAAAATGTCTCCAAAATTTATCAGGTGGGAAATTTTAAAGTAAATGCTCTTAAAAATATTAATATGTCCTTGGAAAAGGGTAAGTTTTATGTGATACTTGGCCCTTCAGGATCTGGAAAAACTACTTTTTTAAACATAATCGGAGGGATAGACAAGCCCGATGAAGGGAAAATAATTGTAGATGATGAAGAAATAACAAAATATGATGATAAGGCATTAACAAATTATAGAAGAAGAAAACTGGGTTTTGTTTTTCAATTTTATAATCTTGTAAATTCCCTTACTGTTTATGAGAATGTGCTTTCCACTAAATATCTTTCTGAGGATGGATTGGATCCGAGGGAAGTTTTAGAAATAGTAGGAATGTGGGAACACAGAGATAAATATCCTTTTGAGATCTCAGGAGGAGAACAACAAAGGGTTGCTATAGCAAGGGCGGTAGTAAAAAATCCAGCAATTATATTATGTGATGAGCCTACAGGAGCCCTTGATTTTGAAAATGCAAAGAAAGTTTTGAAACTTTTGGAAGATATTAACAAAAAGTATGGAACTACCATCATTATAGCCACACATAATATTGCCATATCTCAAATGTCTCACAAAATTATTAAGTTAAGAAGTGGAGAACTTACTGAATTTATTGATAATCCATCTCTTCTACCTGCGGAGGAGGTGGTTTGGTAAATGCTAAATAAAATACCATTAAGGATAATGTGGAGAGATAAGTCCCATTTTGTAGGAATAATTCTTTTAGTTTTT
>JAPYWU010000023.1 GCA_028276205.1 Dictyoglomaceae bacterium
TGGTTGATTTTGCTGGAAATAAAGAGGGGTATGTGGTAAAACAAGTTCCTCAAGCTAATATATATATGGAAAAAGGTGGAACTGTTCTTTTATATACATTTACTACGTCTTCTTATGAAAATATTCCTGAATCTTCGTACACTTCTGGAGGAGAGTAAAAATGAAGATTCAAGTTTTTCCTTCAATTCTTTCAGCTGATCTTTTAAATATGGAAAAATCTATAAAACTTGTTGAAGAATATTCAGATGCATTACATATTGATATCATGGATGGACATTTTGTCCCTAATCTAAGTTATGGACCATCTTTAGTAAAAGCGATAAAAAAGAAATTTAATTTACCCCTTAATGTGCATCTTATGGTAGAAAAACCAGAACTTTTTGTAGATATGTTTATAGAATCTGGGGCTGATCATTTAGGATTTCATATTGAAAATACCTATCATCCTCAAAGGTTATTAAAATATATAAGAGATCATAAAGTTCGTCCTTTTATAACCTTAAATCCATCAACTTCTTTATCTACTTTGGATTACCTTCTTGGAGAAGTGGATTTAGTTCTACTTATGACAGTAAATCCTGGTTATGGAGGTCAGGAATTTTTGCCTTTTTGTCTAAAAAAAATAAGAGATCTTAGAGAAAGAGCTACCAAGGAAGGGATAAATTTAGATATAATGGTAGACGGGGGTATTGATTTAAAAACTGCTTCTTTGGTGGTTGAGGCTGGAGCAAATATATTGATTAGTGGGCAAGGAATTTTTGGATCTGAAGATCCTAAAAATGTTATTTTAAAAATGAAAACTCTTACCTATAAGGAGGTATAATTATGGGACTTATTTATGAACCATGGTTTATTCCTTTGGCGGTAATATTTATAATCATATTTCGTGATATATTGGAAAGAAGAGAAAATAAGGCTTACGAAGAAGATGCAAAGAAATACATAAAAGTAGAAGGGGTAGGGGAGATTGTTCCACCCTGGAGAAAAGATGAGAAAAAGGAACAAGAAAAACCTAAAAAGAGAGGACCAATATTTTGGCTTCTTAATTTATTACTTATAATATACGTGCTTTTCGTATGGTATCTTACTACTCAAAAAGGTTTTAGTAAAGAGATATATGAAGTTATTGTGGGATTTACCCTATCTTTATATTTCTTTTATTTGGATATTCCAGGATTTTTAAGTAATATTTGGATATACAGGGAATATCCAGGGAGTGTAAAAGGAGAAATTACTTTAAGTAAACATTTTATTTTTGCTTCAAAGAAAAATGAAACTAAGATTTTTTTAGTTATTCTTGCTTTCTTTTATCTTCTAACATTCTCCCAGGTAATATTTGGAGGTATACTTGCTCTTATAATACGAATCTGGCTAATAGATAGAAGGCTTTCTAAGATTTCTCTTCCTGATTGGTAAGGTGAAAAGGTAAAAATATTCTTTTATTTTTATAATTTATTTCTGTATATCTTATGTTAAATAGGTGATTTAAAAGATTACAATTTAATACTTCTTTTGTTTTTCCGAAGGATAGAGCTATTCCATTTTTTAAAGCTAAAACATAATCTGTATAAAAAGAGGCTAAATTTATGTCATGAAGATTAGCGATAATGAGGATTTCCTTGCTTAATTCTCTAAGCTTATCTAAAAGACTTATTTGATAATATGGATCTAAATTATTTGTGGGCTCATCCAGAAGGATAATTTGAGGGTCTTGGGCTAATATTCTTGCAATAATAACCCTTTGTAATTCTCCTCCTGAAAGTTGATGTAATTTTTTCTTTTTAAGCATTATGGTGTCTGTTAATATCATAATTTCATTTACTCTTATAATATCTTTTTTACTTAATGGTCTCCATGAGGGATGATGAGGATATCTACCTAAGGATATATATTCTTCTACTGATAAAGAAGGTTCCCATATAGGTTTTTGAGGAAGAAGAGCTATAATTTTTGCTAAATTCTCTTGTGTATATTTTTTAATATCAATATTGTTTAAATATATTTCACCTGAAATAGGCGCAATATACCTTATAAGTAATCTAAAAATAGTACTTTTTCCAGCTCCATTAGGACCAATTATTCCTACAAAGCCTTTTTGTGGTGTTTCCCAAGTAAAATTCTTTAATACTATTTTCTTTGTTTCGTAGCCAGCATTTACATTTAAAAATTTTATCATTGTCTTTTGATAAGAAGATAAATAAAGAATGGTACTCCTAAGAAAGATGTTATTATACCTACTGGTATTTCTGTTGGATAAAAAAGAACTCTTGATAAAATATCCGACGATAATAAAAGGATGGACCCAGCCAGGTAACTTGATGGAATAAGCCACTTGTAATCTGCGGTCTCCCATACTCTCATTAGATGGGGAGAAATGAGGCCAACAAATCCTATCATACCAGATACTGCAACTGATGGAGCTATTAAAAAGGTTAAAAGTATTATTATTAAAGGTTGGATCTTTTTTAAAGAAATTCCAAGACTATATATCTCTTCTTCACTTAAGAAAAGAATATTAAATTTTTTTCTCCACAAGAAAGCCCATGGTATGCCTATTAAAGAGTAAAAAAGAAGAATATAGAAATGATTCCAGGATTTGCCATTAAAACCTCCAAGAATCCAAAAATAAACGCCTTGAAAAGTTTTCTGCTTTAAAAAAAGTAGTAAAGAGGTAAAGGACGACAATAAAGAGTTTAATGATACACCTAAAAGTATTAATGTATTTGAACTTTGAAATTTTTGATTGAAGGTTAAAAGTAAGAATAGGACGAAAAGAGAGCCTAAAATGGCAGACCAAGGTGTAAAAAGGGGATCTATATCCCAAGTACTTCCAGCCATGAGAAAATATATGGTAGTACCTAATAGTGCTCCAGAAGATAAGCCTATAATATGAGGTTCTGCTAATGGATTGTGGAAAAGACTCTGAAGAATAGCTCCTGCAATACCAAGATTTCCGCCAACAAAAATAGATAAAAGAGTCCGGGGTAGCCTTATGTTATATATAATGACTCCCCGGACATCATTATTCCCTTCTATGTCTACTATTTTTACAGAGATAATACTTAAAAAGATTAAAATTAATAATAAAAGAAAAAGTTTAATTTTCATACAAGATTTTGTAAAGTGCTTTAAGTCCCTCCACAAGTCTCGGACCTGGTCTGAAAACTAAATCATCATTTACTGTAATAACTTTATTATTTTTAACTGCATTCGTATTTTTTAGTATTGGGTGATTTATTATGGAGTCTTTTGATATGCCTGACATTTCTCCAATAATTATAATGTCAGGATTTTTTGAGACGATATACTCTAAACTAAGGACAGGGTATTCTGGCTCATTATTTTCTACTATATTTTTGGCTTTTAGTTTTTTCAAAAGATCACCCAGGAAGGTGGAGGGTGATACAGATATAAATGGATCATTCCAAATTAGGAAAAGAACTTTTGGAGATTTTTTTATTGAAGTCACTTTTTTCTGTATTTCTAACCAACCATTAAGCATATTGTTGTAAACTTTTCTTGCTTCATTTTCTTTTCCCACAGCCTTACCTAATAATATGATATTTTTCATTACATCCTCATAAGTTTTTGGATCAAGAACAATAAAAGAAGTATTTGGAAGAGATTTTTCTAACTGGTTAAAAACTTCCTTTGGAAAACTTTTGTATAGAACAATTAAATCTGGTTTTAATGAGATGATTTTTTCTATATTAGGATTACTAAATCCTCCAACTTTCTCTTTTGTTAAAGCTTCCTTTGGATAGTTACAATAATCGGTTACTCCAATTAATCTATCCCCAGCACCTATTTCAAATAGTATTTCGGTTGATGAGGGAGCAAGAGAGATAATTCTCTTAGGATATTCTTTAATTGTTATTTCTCTTCCTAAATCATCTTTTATAGATATTGGTAAAGTTGAAGAAAAGGAAAATATAGAGCTTGCTAAAATTAGTATGATAAATATAATGGATAGTTTTTTAAATTTCAACATTTACCTAAACCCCCCTTCATACTTTTTCAAAACCTACTAATATCTCTTCATCATATACTTTTATATTCTTTTTATAAGCAGTATCTGGAATTTTTCCTTCATATATTTCAATAGCTAAAATTTCTTCTAAGAGTTCTTCTTTGTTTTCTTCTATGATTTCCTTTATTTTAGGAGATCCTTGATAATAGAACTTTATTCTATCTACATAGTCCAATTTTGCTTCTTTTCTTAGCATCTGAATCTTATGCTCTAATTCTCTTAATATTCCTTTCTTTAACAGATCTTCTGTTATTGATATATCCAATCCCACTTGCAAATTATCATCTTCATGAATTAATATATTCTCTTTCACTTCTGGCTTATCAAAAATTATATCATTAACATTAAGCTCTTGCTTTATGTATTTAGAAAGCTTTTCAAGATTTTCTTTATTCCCTTTTGTATTTATCCATATCTTTGATAGTGGTTGTCTTATTTTTATGTTTGCTTGATTTCTAAGCATTCTTCCTATAGTAACAATATCTCTAACTATTTCCATATCTGCTTCTAATACAGAATCTATATATTTAGTTTCTCCCTGAGGATAATCACAAAGATGTACACTTTCTGGAGCTTCTTTTTCTGCTACTCTAACTATTTCTTGATATATTTTTTCTGTTGTAAATGGGATAAAGGGAGCTAAAAGCTTAGTAAGCTCTTTTATTACTGTATATGTAGTTGTATATGCTGACCATTTATCATTGTCTTTTTCTGATTTCCAAAATCTTTCTCTATTTAATCTTATATACCAGTTACTTAGATCGTCTATAACAAAACTTTGTATTGATCTTGCTGCAGAAGTAGCATTAAATTTATCCATATCTTCTTTTACTTTTAATATTAAGCTATTTAGTCTTGATATAATCCATCTATCAGAGATATCTTCAAGATTTTCTAATGGGATACTATTTTTTGTCGGATCGAAGCCATCTATTTCAGCGTAAATTGAGAAGAAAGAGACAGTATTCCACAAGGTTAAAAGGAATTTTTTAAGAGCTTCATTTACAGCATCAGGCGAAAATCTTAGTGGCACCCATGGAGGACTTACAGTAAAGATATACCATCTTAAGGCATCTGCTCCGTATTTATTCAATATGAGCCATGGGTCTACTACGTTACCTTTATGTTTACTCATTTTTTCGCCTTTTTCATCTAACACTAATTCTGTTACAAGAACATTTTTATAAGCAGGCTCATTAAATACTAAGGTGGATATGGCTAAAAGACTATAGAACCATCCTCTTGTTTGATCGATGGCTTCACATATGAAGTCTGCAGGGAAAGAGGCTTTGAATTCTTCCTCATTTTCAAAAGGATAATGCCATTGGGCTACTGGCATGGCTCCTGAATCAAACCAACAATCAATAACTTCTGGTACTCTGTACATTGTACCTCCGCATTTTGGACACTTTAATGTAATTTTGTCTATATAAGGTTTATGAGGATCAAAATTTTTAGTATCAGTAATACCTAATTCTTTATAGCTTCCTATACATTCTTGATGTCCACAAGACTCACATATCCATATAGGAAGAGGAGTACCCCAATATCTTTCTCTGCTTAGGGACCAATCAATATTATTAGCAAGCCAGTTGCCAAATCTACCTTCTTTAATATGTTCTGGATACCAATTTATTTTTTGATTATTTCTTAATAAATCTTCTTTTACTGCAGTAGTTTTTATATACCATGAAGCTCTGGCGTAATAAATTAAAGGAGTATCGCATCTCCAGCAGAATGGATATGAGTGTAGATATTTTTCTTCTTTAAAAAGTAAATTCCTATTTTTTAGATTTTCAATAATCAGAGGATCAGCTTTTTTAATAAACATTCCTGCCCATGGTTCAACCTCTTTAATAAATTTGCCATTTTGGTCTACAGGTTGCAAAAAAGGAAGATCATATTTTTTTCCTATTTGAAAGTCCTCATCTCCAAATGCTGGTGCAATATGGACAATTCCTGTACCATCTTCTAAGGTTACAAAATCTCCAAGTACGACATAATGGGAATCTTTATCTATGGGTAGGAAATTAAATAGAGGTTCGTAATAAGTTTTTTCTAAATCTTTGCCTTTATATCTTTCTATTATTTCATAGCTTCCTTCTGGAAATACATAAGTTAATCTTTTTTCTGCTAATATGTAGTATTCATTATTATATTTTACCTTCACGTAATCTTCATCAGGATGTACCGCTAAAGCCACGTTAGATATAAGGGTCCATGGAGTTGTGGTCCATGCAAGAAAATATGTATTATCTTGGTTTTTTATCTTAAATTTTACAAAAATAGATGGATCTTCTGTTTCTTTATAACCTTGAGCTACCTCATGATCTGATAAAGCAGTTTCGCATCTTGGGCACCAAGGAACAATTTTATATCCTTTATAAAGTAAGCCTTTTTCCCAAATCTTTTTTAAGAGCCACCATACCGATTCTATATAGTCATTACTTAATGTAATATAAGGATTATCCATATCAATCCAGAAGCCAATTCTCTCTGTAAATAGTCGCCATTCCTTTTCGTATCTAAATACACTTTCTCTACATTTTTTATTAAATTCTTCTATTCCATATTTTTCTATTTCTTGTTTACTGTTAATACCTAACTCTTTTTCTACCTCAAGTTCTACAGGAAGCCCATGGGTATCCCATCCTGCTTTTCTTGGTACGTAATACCCTTGCATAGTTTTATATCTTGGGAAAAGGTCTTTGTATATTCTGGGTAGAACATGTCCTGCATGAGGTTTACCGTTAGCAGTGGGTGGTCCCTCATAGAAATTAAATCTGGGTGATCCTTTTCTTATTTCTAAGGATTTTTTGAATGTATCTTTATCTTTCCAAAATTTCATTATCTCTTCTTCCATCTGTGGGAAGTTTATTAGTGATGGTAGTTTCTTGAACAAGTTATCCCTCCTTCCAAAAATATATGTAAAGACTTAGGTTAGTATATTATATATGAGATTTATGTCAAGAATAAAAAAGGGGTGGAAGATTTTCTTCCACCCCTTAATGTTTTTATATTCGTATTTTTAGTGGAAGAATATTGGTAAGAATACAAGGGAAATTACAGCCATAAGTTTAATTAATATGTTAATTGAAGGCCCCGCTGTATCTTTGAAAGGATCTCCTACTGTATCTCCTACTACTGCTGCCTTGTGAGCGTCAGATCCCTTACCACCAAACTTACCATGTTCAATTAATTTTTTAGCGTTGTCCCAAGCTCCACCAGCATTTGCCATAAATATGGCTAAGAGTCCTCCAGAAATGGTTGCTCCTGTAAGCATACCACCCAAAGCCTCTTTGCCTAATAAGAATGCAATAATGAAAGGAGATAATATCATAATTAAACTTGGAAGAATCATAGCTTTTAATGCACCGCGTGTACTTATATCCACACATCTTGCATAATCTGGTTCAGCTTTTCCTTCGAGAAGTCCTTTTATTTCTCTAAATTGTCTTCTAACTTCTTCTACCATATGAGTTGCTGCTTCACCTACTGCCCTCAAAGCTAAGGCTGAGAATAGGAAAGGCAACATACCACCTATAAGGGCACCTGCAAGAACTGGTGCTTTTGAAACATCAATATATGGAATTTGGGCCCATTCCTTGAAAGCAGCAAATAAGGATAGAGCGGTTAATATGGCTGAGCCAATAGCAAAACCCTTACCCATAGCTGCTGTTGTATTTCCATAAGCATCAAGAGAGCTTGTTATTTCCCTTACTTTTTCTCCTTGATGAGCCATCTCAGCTATTCCACTGGCATTATCTGCTATTGGTCCGTAAGCATCAACTGAAAGGGTAATACCTAAGGTTGCAAGCATTCCAACTCCAGCAATTGCTACACCCCACATTCCATTAGCTAAGTAGGCAAGGTATGTACCTATTGCAAGAACTACTATGGCAAGGAATGTACTTTCCATTCCAACAGAAAGTCCCGCAATGATGTTTGTTGCTGCACCTGTGGTGCTGGCATAAGCAATTCTTTCTATTGGTTTATTGGATGTGTAATATTCACTTATTAAACCAACGAGTATGCCTACTATAATTCCAATAGTTCCTGCCCAGAAAGGCCCTAAATTTCCTAATAAAGAATTAGCTAAAAAGAAAGATCCAATAATAGCAATGGCAGAAGCAAGTAAGGTTCCATTTCTTAATGCATTAGCAGGATCAGCATTTTTTCTTGATGCATATACTTTTGTAAAGATAATACCAATGATGGAGGAATAAAGACCTATTACTGCAAATAGGAAGGGATAGAGTAAACCTTTCATGTCTGCATATGCAAATCCTAATACTGCACCAGCATGGATAGCTCCTACATAGGATTCATATAGATCTGCTCCCATTCCTGCCACATCACCTACGTTATCTCCCACATTATCAGCTATAACAGCAGGATTTCTTGGATCATCTTCAGGTATTCCTGCTTCAACTTTACCTACAAGGTCTGCTCCTACATCTGCAGCCTTTGTATAAATACCACCACCTACACGAGCAAAAAGAGCTATAAAACTTGCTCCTAATGCATATCCACTAATAATTTCAAGCTTTAATCTTGGATCTGGCATGAAATTACTAAGTAAAAGGTAAATTAAACTTGAGCCAAAGATTCCCAAACTTGCTTCCATAAGTCCCATAACTGCTCCACCAGAAAATGCAATGTCCAAAGCTTTACCCACTCCATATTTAGAGGCAGCATAAGTAGTTCTTCCATTTGCTCTTGTTGCTATCTTCATTCCTATATATCCAGAAAGCATAGAGAAGGATGCACCGATGATGAAGGCTAATCCTAACAATGGTTTTAAAACTAAACCCATAAAGATACCAAATGCGAGAACGAAAATTGCTACAGTTCTTATCTCACGATTTAGGAAGGCATCTGCACCTTGTTGTATAGCTTTCATGATTTTTTGGATTTCAGCAGGCCCTGCCTCTTCTTTAAGAATACCCTTAGCGATAATATAAGCTACTAAAAGACCTATGATGCCTGAGATGGGTACAATCCAGAGTAGATTCTGCATCTCTAAACCTCCTTTTTAAAAAATTTGTGCCTTATTTTAATATAGTTTTTAGATATTTTAATGTCAAGTTAAAATTAGGTTAAAGCAATATTTAGATCTTTAATCTTTTGGTTAAATTCTTCTAATAATTCTTGGGCCTTTTTTAGAGTTGTAGATTCTGCATATATTATAAGGGCAGGCTCTTCTGGATGTGGAATAATAAGTACCCAAGAGTCATCCATATATATTTTTATTCCATCTATATATTCTATGTTTTTTTCGGCATTCTCTTCTATAAGCTTTCTCATGATTTTTCCTTTGTTTTCTGCATAACAATCTACCGTGGCTTTAACCTTGAAATATTCTGGTAATTCTTCTACTAATTCTTTTAATGTGAGATTATTCTTTGAATAGATTTCAAAAAACTTTAATAAACCATATATTCCATCAAAAGCAGGTTGAAAATCAGGGAATATAATGCCATCTTCACTGGCCCCAAATTTAGATTCTGTTCTTAATAAGGTTTTTGTTAATTCAGAAGGCGAAATTTTACTTCTTATTACTCTTCCTCCTAAATTGTTGGCTATTTTTTCTATTGATTGGGAAATATTTACTGGTACGACTATTTGTGAGTTCGGATAAAGTTTTAATGTAAGATAGGTGAGTACTGCAATTAACTCATCTTTTGCCAGATATTTTCCTTCTGGTGTAATAATAGAGAAACTTTCACCATCATTATTAATAATTATGCCGAAATCAGCTCCAATAGCCTTTGTAATATTAATGACCTCTTCATTGGGAACCTTTATTTTATTTGTATCTTCTCCGTATAGATTGAGGGATATATTTTCTATTTTTAATTGGGAAAGTATATTGGGTAAGAATAAAGAAGCACTATTTCCTTGATAATCAATTACAATTTTATATCTCTTTTTTTCAATACTTGATTTGTCTATCGATTTAAGTAATCCCCATGTATAATATTCTATTACATGGGGAGGAAATTTGATCTCTCCTACTTCTTCGGTATAGGTTCGTCTAAAATCCTCTCTGAAGAAAATATTCTCTATTTTTCTTTCTGTATTTTTATCAATATTAATGCCTGATCTATCAAAAAATTCTATTAATATTTTTTCAGGATCGTAAGGTGATATTCTTATATGGATTCCAGCAATGGCATCCAAATTTGGAGTAGCATATCTTGAGACGGGTATAGGAAGAGTCCTAATATCAAACACATTTACACCTGTAGAAAGAATGCCTGTTAAGATAGCCCTTTTTATCATTCTGCAGGCTGGTCTTGCGTCTCTACTCATTACTACATAAGACGATTTGGGAAGTATGGTACCAAAAGATGCACCTATTTTAGTTGCAAATTCAGGGGTTATTTCTATATTTATTTTACCTGTAATTCCCCTTTGACCAAATAGGGTTTTTCTCCAATGGCTTCCCCAGACAATGCTTGTGTTAACGATAGATCCAGTTTCTATATATTTATTGGGCCATATTTTAACTCCAGTATTAATAAATACTCTATCACCTATTGTATTGTTGTCCCCTATGCTTGCTCCTTCTTCTATTTTTACAGAGTTTTTTATATTGCATTTACTGCCTATTATGGATGAATAAATACTTGATTTTTTACCTATATAGGTGTTATTGAATATTACACTTCTTTGAATTTTTGCTTCGCTATCTACAAATACAGAATCTCCTAAAACTGTTGGTCCAAGAATAGTTGCATTTTCTTTTATTTTTGAAAATTGCCCAATATAGACTGGTGGCTTTATAAAGGCAGAGTGAGAAATGTCTACGTCTTCGTTTACAAAGATACCAGGAAGTATTTCTCTACCTGGTATCTTTATTTTTACTTTTCCAGTTAGTACATCAATATTGGCTTTGAGAAATTGTTCTAAATTTCCTATATCACACCAATAACCATTTGCTATGTAACCATACAAAGGTGCACCTTTTTCAAGAAGCATTGGAAATAGATCTTTACTAAAGTCAAAAGGCTCATTTTCTGGTATATAATTTAAAACCTCTGGTTCTAAAATGTAAATACCCGTGTTAACCGTATCACTAAATACCTCTCCCCAACTTGGTTTTTCTAAAAATTTAACTATTCTTCCTTCATCATCTGTAATTACTACGCCATATTCTAAAGGATTCTCTACACTTGTTAATACAATAGTAATTAAAGCTTTTTTCTCTTCATGAAATTTTATGATTTCTTGAAAGTTGAAATCTGTTAAGGCATCCCCACTTACTATTAAAATTCTTTCTTTTTCCTTATCTTTAAGAGCATATTTTACACTTCCAGCTGTACCAAGAGGTGACTCTTCAATGGAATAATCTAATTTTATGTTCCAATTAGACCCATCATTAAAATATTCTTGAATGATTTCAGGTAAATAATATAAAGTAGCAATAAATTCTTTAAATCCCTGTTCGGAAAGAAGATTGATAATATGTTCCATTATAGGTTTACCAACAATATAGGTCATAGGTTTGGGACGAGTGATTGTTAGAGGCCTTAATCTTGTTCCCTCTCCCCCTGCCATAACAACAACTTTCATGAAAAAACCTCCCTTACCAATCAGTTTTTAAATATTCTCTATATACCTCAAAGTAAACCTTTTTTGTTTCTTCAGCAATACTTTTCCATGAGTATTTTTCCAAAGCTTTTTTAATTGCCATTTTTCCAATTTTTTCTCTTAAATCGTCGTTGTATAAAAGCATTTTAATTTTGTTAGCTAAATCTAATATATTTTTAGGTTCAAAAAGTATACCGTCTATTCCATCTTCAATTATTTCAGCAAAACCCCCAAGCCTACTTGCTACTACAGGCTTTCCTAAAGCCATAGCTTCTAATGCAACTATTCCAAAAGGCTCATAAATACTTGGAAAAACACATATATCAGATGCATGAAGTAGAGCATTTCTTAGATTATCGTCTA
>JAPYWU010000024.1 GCA_028276205.1 Dictyoglomaceae bacterium
GCTATACCTATGGTTTTATCTGTTTCTATAATATCTTTCTTTCCCCCAAGAAATTCACACACTTGTATTCCAAGTTCTTCACATAGGGCATCAAGGACAGCATATTGTAAGGCTGTTTTCAAACTTGGATAGGAAAAGAATTGGTCTATTTTTTCGAAAATTCTTTTATATTTTCTTGTATTTTCTCCTTTTAAAGCGTCATTTATTGCTTTTTCTAAGCTTAATAATGATTCTATTCTTTCTCCTGTGACTCTAAAAGAGGGAGAGGCCTCTCCAAATCCTATGTAGCCTTCATCTGTTTCTAAAATTACTTCTATATTTTGAGTAGTAGTGGATGTTCCAACCGATATGCTAAAAGGTTTGATATATTCAAAATTATTATTCTTGAATTTAATGGACTTTATTTTCCCCAAATCTCAAAGATACCTCCATTCTCTCCCATCTTTTCTTATAAATTCTTCCGCTTCTTTAGGTCCATAAGTATATGGTTCATATATGGGAATATTGGGATCATTTTTCCAGAAATCCAATATTGGTTGTACTATCTCCCAGGATTTTTCTATCTCATCTTCTCTTATAAAAAGGGTTTGATCCCCCTCTATAATATCTAAAAATAGGGTTTCATATGCTTCAATATTAGGTCCGCTCCATTCCATAGATGTAGGCATAGGACAAGAGAGTATACTCCCTCCCAAGGGACGAAGTTGGAAATTTAATACTATTTTATTTTCAGGGGCTATTTTAAAGCCAATAATATTTTCTTGGGGGATACAATCTAAAATTTTAGAAAATAAGCCTGGAATTTTTCTAAATACTATAATTACAGAGGTTTCTTTTTTCTTTAATTTTTTCCCTGTTCTTAAATAAAAAGGTATGCCATCCCATCTTATATTCTCGATATAAAACTTTACTACCGCATATGTTTCTGTGTTTGATTTGTTAAGATTTTCATCTTTTAGATATCCTTTATATTGGCCTCTTACTGCAAATTGGGGCACTTCATCATATTTTATCTCTCTAATGCTCTTTAAAACTTTTACCTTTTCGTCTCTTATTGCCTTTTCATCTATACAGCATGGGGGTTCCATAGCTATGAGAGATAAAATTTGTATTAAATGGTTTTGTATCATATCTCTTAAAGCGCCTACTTTATCATAATATCCGAGTCTTCCTTCAACTCCTATGTCTTCTAAGGCAGAGATTTGAATATGGTCTATAAAGTTTCTGTTCCATATACCTTCAAATATTATGTTAGAGAATCTTAAACCAAAGATATTCTGTACTGTTTCCTTTCCAAGAAAATGGTCTATTCTATATATCTCGTCTTCTTTAAAATAATTCTTTAAAATTTTATTTAGATTTATTGCTGACTCAAGGTCATAACCAAAAGGTTTTTCAATAACAATCTTTTTCTTATTTGGATAATCTTTTAGAAATTCACCTAAATTTTTAATTATACTTTCAAAGGTAAAAGGAGGAGTTGCAAGATAAAAGATATATTCCTCATCTTTATAATTTGAGATAGCATTCTTTAAATTAATATAATCTTCTGGCTTTTCTAAATCTAATTTAACAAAGTCAAAGAGAGATACAAAATTATTATCTTCTGATTTTATAGATTCCTTTAGTATCTTGTAGAAATCTTCCCTGTTTATATTAGGCCTTCTTCCTGTACTGATGATTTTTGTGCAATTTGTAAGCCTATATTTTTTATAAAGGCTGTAAAGTACAGGATATATTTTATTTCTTGCCAGATCTCCTAATCCTCCAAATATAACTAAGATAAACTTATTTTCCATTTAGTGTCACCTCAAAATTTCTCTCACCTTTTTTCCATTTTTAGGATCTACTTTATAAGGAAGAAGAATCCATTCTTCATCGTGCTTTACTTCAGCATTCGGAATAAGCGTATACATAGGACTTAAAGTTTCTAATTCACAAAAATTGGGGGATGTATAAACTTCTATAGCACAGTTATCGTCAGGATAAAGAGCCCCTTCTATATAATTAAACTTCTTTATAAAAGTATAATTATCCGTTGTAACTCCCACAAAACCCTCATAACCTGCGGTACCTACTTTTCCTTCTTCTCCTGAAGGATAAATAAGAAAGAGGTCTTCCTCTGGTACAAATTGACTACTCTTTACATTTGTACCACTTGACTCTCCCCATCTTTGCCAATAGATTATCTTTTTAAGTTGCCAATCTCCTCTTGTACCCCATGGGAAAAAGATAATTCCTTTTTTAGGAGGAATACAGGTTAAAGCCCATATAGCTCCAGGATATAAAGTTTTCCCTTTATTTGTTAATATGTGTCTTACAATAAAATTACCATTTTTCTCTAAAATACTTAATTTCTTTTCTATTTGAGTAATAGGATCAAAAGAGATGAAGCTTATTTTATCCTTTTCTTCTTCTACTTTGCAAGGAGTATTATCAGGATTATAGGTATCCTTGGATTCTGGAGATATCCAAAAACGATGTCCTCCATATAATTTCATTTCACCGATGGAGAGTTTTTCTTCTTTATCATGAAATAGAACGTTTTCGCCATCCTTAAAACCAAAAAAGAGTATCCTTGGACCTACATCTGCAGTAACAATCATTTTTAAATTGTTTAATGTGATTTCATAACAAAGCTCTCTTTTACCAAATGATACTTTTCTCCACTCCATTTTATTTATCCTCCTTCTTACAAAAATCTACATCAAGCCTACTTGCAGTTGGTCCTTTTTGATTTTGATATTTACTTCCCTCTTTTTTATAATATGGGATTTCAGCAGGAGATGTGAGGGTGTAAAAAGATATTTGACATATTCTCATGCCTGGATACAGAGCTACAGGTACCCGATTTATATTCGAAAGCTCTAAGGTGATTTGTCCACAGAAACCTGGATCCACATATCCTGCTGTAGCATGTACTATGATGCCAAGTCTTCCAAGACTTGATCTACCATCTACCCTTGCTACTAAATCATCAGGCAGTTTTACTGTCTCAATGGTGGTACCGAGAACAAACTCTCCAGGTCTTAAGAAAAAGGGTTTTCCATCTTCTACCTCTATTTTTTCCATTAAATCTTTAGGTTTATCTTGAGTAGGATCTATATATGCTCTACCTTCAACTTTAAAGTGGAGGAAAATATTTCCTAATCTTAAATCTACAGAAGATGGTTGAATCTGCTTTTCTGGGTCATATAATGGATGAATATTTAGTTTTCCTTCTTTCAGATATTTTTTTATATCTCTATCACTTAATATCAATCTTTGCCCTCCCTTCTTCTCTTTTAACTAATTATTATATCACTTTTTATAGATCTCATATTGTTTAGTTTTATTTTTAAAAATTTACTATTAGTCAAAAATATGCTTGAAAATTTTTCAAATAGTAAATATAATATAGGAAATTTTTATGGGAGGAAGGGAAAAATGAATGTAGAAATATTATTCTTGGCTTACAGACCTTTGCTTTACAAATATTTAGCGCTTCTTTTTACAAGGGATATAGATTTTGAGGATTTTAAGCAGGAGGGTGAATTAGCACTATTAGAACTTCTTAAAAGATATGACCCTCAAAAAGGAGATTTATCTTCCTACTTAAAAAAATCTTTATATTATGCTCTTTTAAGAATAAGGACAAGATTAAGATATCAGGAAGAATATGTGGAAGAATTAGGCGAAATTGAAATTTATAAAGAAGAATTACAAGAGGAAAAGATAATTGATTTTTCCTCTTTATCGAAAAGAGAAAAGGAGATAGTAATGTTAATTTATTTTAATGAATTAAGTATAAGAAAAACTGCAAAGATTTTAGGGCTTTCTCCAAGTAGTGTAAAAGTGTATAAAAAAAGGGCTGTAAATAAGTTAAAATTTTGGTGTAAAATTTAATTGTGAAGATAATTAAGGAGGTTTTTTGAAAATGGAATTTTATAGAGGAATATTAGTTATCCTCTTTATGGGGCTTATTTTGGAGATAGTGGTTTTTATTCATTATATCTCTAAATGGTTTTTCCCTTTTGAATTTTATCTAAATATTTTTGATTTTGTCATGACTGTTGGTGGTATCATAGCGGTTATTAGACATATGATTAATAGATTAAGGAGAGGATAATAGTTATTATGAAGAGTGCTATTTTAAATGAAATAATAGAAAGGATAAAGGTTTTAAAAGAGAATATCAAAAAGGTAATCATAGGAAAAGATGAAATTATAGATTATATGATTGTAGCATTAATTAGCAAGGGAAATGTACTTTTGGAGGATGTGCCGGGAGTTGGTAAAACAGTGCTTGCTAAGGCTTTTGCAGAAAGTATTGAATTAGATTTTAAGAGGATACAGTTCACACCTGATACTATGCCTTCTGATATTTTAGGAGTAAATGTTTTTAATCCTAAAACTTTAGAATTTGAATTTAAGCCAGGACCTATTTTTACTAATATACTCTTAGCTGATGAAATTAATAGAACCTCCCCGAGAACTCAGGCAGGTCTATTAGAGGCAATGGATGAAGGAAAAGTAACCATTGATGGTGTTTTATATTTTTTACCTAAACCCTTTATGGTTATTGCCACACAGAACCCAAGGGAGCACTTTGGAACTTACCCTTTGCCTGAATCCCAATTAGATAGATTTTTTATTTCCCTTTCTATAGGATATTTACCCTTGGAAAAGGAAGTGGAGATGTTAGAAAGTCAAAGACTTTACCATCCTCTTGAAAAAATAGAGCCAGTATGGAAGAAGGAAGATCTTTTAAGGGCTCAAGATATAGTAAAAGAGGTTTATATTGATAGGGATATTCTTAAATATATTGTAAATATAACTGATGCTACAAGGAAAGATTCTAATTTTTCTCTTGGGGCAGGACCAAGGGCTTCTATTGCTTTGATGAGGGGATCTCAAGCATTTGCTCTACTTGAGGGAAGGGAATATGTGATACCAGAGGATGTAATTAAAATGGCTATTCCTGTACTTGTACATAGGATAGTGCCAGCGGAAGGAGATAATACAACCAGATCTCATAGGGAAGAGCTGGTGAAAGATATTTTAAAGAAGGTAAAGATACCAAAGGTAAGGATATTGTGATTTATATTAATTTCACACCATTAGGTTTTTTACTCTTTTTTTTAAATGTAATTATTCTATTGGTGGGTATTAATGTTTATTCTGTACCAGTAATTCTCATGTCTTCCTTTATTTTTAGCCTTTTCCTATGGAATTTTTTAGAATTGATAGTTCAACCTCTTTTTTTGGCATTAGAGATTAAAACTCCAAAACTTGTAATGGAAGGAACTTCCGAAAAAATATATGTGATTATTGAGAATAAAGGTGATATTCCTAAAAGTCAGATTTATATTCTTTTAGGGAAGGATAAGGTTTTTGTGGGAGGTTTAAGTAGAAAAGAGAAAAAGGAAATTTTTTTAATATACAATTTTGAAAAAAGGGGAGTTGTATCCTTTAATAAATTGAAGGTTAGATTTACAGGATCCTTAGGACTTTTATATCTTTACAAGAAATATAGAGTAAATAGTATTTCATATGTTTATCCTTTGTATTATCCATTATCTAAGGATCTTTATCTTGTTGGAGAAGGAGGCACAAAAACTTCTTTTTCCATACCCTCTGTACAAGGAGAAGAATTTCATTCTTTAAGAGATTATCAACCTCAAGATCCTCTAAAGATAATAGCCTGGAAGTCTTCTGCTAAAAAGGGAAAGCTTCTTTCTAAAAGTTTTGAAAAGTTAACAAGAAAAGAGATTTATATTTTAGTAGATAACGTAATAGAAAAGATAGATAAAGTAGCAGAAAAAGAATTTGATGAGCTATTAAGATTTGTACACTCTATTGCATTATTATCTCTTTTTTTAAATACTAAACTATTTATAAAGGCTTTAACTGATAAAGAATATATAAATCTGAAAAGTATAGAGGATCTGAGAATTTTTCTGGCAGAGATAGATCTTAAGGAAGATTCAAAAGAAAATTATTCTAATGAGCATATTGGAGTAGATTTGGTTTTTTCACTGGATTACTTATTTTGGGATAATAAAATTAACTATAAAAACTTTATAGGGGTTGAATTTCATAAAGAAAAAGTTTTTAGCAAGAATTTTATGATCTATACATTAAAAGAAAATCCTCAGGAATTTTTAAATAGGTTTTTGTTTATTACCCAAACTTGAAAAAACTTATTGGAGTGAAGTAAAATCATTAGGGTTATGGAAAGGAGAAGAATAGATGTTAAAGATAATAGAATTGAAGACTCTATTGCAATAAGAGTGGCAATCTTTTACCTTGTTTTTATATCTATTCTTTCGGTTTGGTATTTCTTAAATCTATCTGCGGTATATATTGGGGGAGTTCTTTTATTTACAGCTTTTGGTTATATTTTTAGTTATCTTCGAAGGAGAAAGAATAATGTAGTTTTAAAGATATTTATGACTATTGGTATGCTTTATCTTTTAAGGCAGTTTTTTGTAGAACTCATTAAAAATCCTTTTGATCCTAGAGTACCATTAGCAGTTTTTCTTATAAATCTTAATACTCTCCATAGCCTTGATTTACCAACAAGACTTGACTTGTCTTTTTCCTTCTTTATAAGTTTAATTTTGATGGTTATTTCAGGAATTTTTGCTCGTGAAAGTTTTTTTATAGTATTTATTATATTTTATTTCTTAGGTTTTGTAATAACTTTATTTTTATTAAATAATTACAAACCATCATTTACAAGGGTTGCAATTTCATTTTTTACTGTACTACTTATAGGTTTTCTATTATTTCCCATATTGCCCAAGAATATTCGTATAGGTTTTAGACAAGATATAATGTCTCAATTAATTACTCGAATTACAAATATTCAAGGAGAACTGTCTTCACCTTATAGTGTGCAAAATACTAATCTTTATAAATTGCCTGAAGGAAGGAAAATCCCACCTTTACCTTTTAATAAAGAAGAATATTATGGGTTTGCACCTTTTGTGGATTTGAGACAGAGAGGAATGTTATCCTCTGCATTAGTATTTAGGGTGTTAACTTCCTGGGAGGTATATCATCGGGGTATTGCCTTTGATACGTATAACGGCTTTGGATGGTATCAGAGTAAAGAGGAAATAAAAGATGTGGCTACTATGTCCCAGCCATTTCTTTTAAAAAATAATCCTCCCGCTGAAAATATTTTAAATAGAGCCACATATTTTATTGAAAAGGATATACCAAGTAATATTATATTTTTACCCTATAATACTCAAAGACTTTATTTCCCATCTCCTTTGATATTTAGGGATGGTGAAGAGGGATATAGAGCACCCTTTGATTTACCCAAAGGTCTCATATATACAAGCTTTTATATGGATATTTATCCATCAGCAAAAGACCTACTAAATGCTGAGATCCCAGATAAATATAAATTTAGAAGATATCTTGAGTTACCAAATCTACCCAAAAGAATATATGATTTAACCTTTGAAATTACAAAGAGTTATGAAAAGCCATGGGATAAATTAATGGCAATAAAGAAGTATTTGGAAAAATATGAGTATTCCCTTGATATACCTCCTCTTCCAGATAATATAGATGCGGTAGATGATTTTCTTTTTGTTACAAAGAAGGGATATTGTGAACAATTTGCTTCTGCCTTTGCTGTTATGGCAAGAATTATTGGAATTCCATCAAGATTTATTACTGGTTATAGCCCCGGAGATTTAAATCCTTGGACTGGAATGTATGAAGTGAAGGTAAAAAATGCACATGCTTGGGTAGAGGTCTATTTGGAACCGGTAGGATGGATCCCTATTGATCCTACACCCTTCACTCCTTTAGTAGAGGAAAGGGATAAATCTCTCTCTGTTAATCTATTAAGTGTGCTTTTTGCTTCTATTGGTGAGATAATTGAGAGTTTATTTGTTCTCTTATATAAAATAACCTTGGAATATAGATATGTTGTATTTGTTTTAACTATTCTATTTGTTATATGGTTCTTTCAATATTTGATACATAAGATTAGACTTAATCAAGAAGATAGGATTTTTAGAAGGGTTATAAAGAAACTTAAGAGGAAAGGTTTAATAAAGGACAATATAAGTTTATATGAGATGATGAATCCTTTAGGAGAGGATGGATTAAAATTTGCTGGTCTGTATTATGCCTTGAAATTTGCACCTCTTTCTGAAGAGGAGAAAAGAAAATATTTAAATGAGATGAAAGATTATGCTAAGAAAATTTTATCTAATCTTTCTTCCCGTTCCCAAAAGAAGATTTAATATTTCCATTACATTATTTTCTTTTAATGGTGTTTTATTATAGCTATAGCTTTCAATAACATTATGTATGTGTTTTAAATAGTCTTCCCATTCTTTTATTAGTATTTTCCAGGTATTTTCTGGAATTTTATCTTCAAAATATTTTAAATGATAAAGGCAAAGATCTGAGAAATTACCATCATAGTAAGAAATAATCCTTTTTTCTAATTGGCACACAGGACATATTTCCTCTTTTTGAATTTCTTTATCTTGATACAATTTGGGGTTTAATAATAGGGCTTCCTTTAAATGCTCCTTGCATAAATAAACGGGTTTATTTAATAATTTATAGAATTTTTCCTTTTCTTCTTTTATCTTTTTACATATAGTACATTCATTCATTTTATTTTGTTATATCTCATCATTTGAAGTTTTTTTAAGAAAAGCTCTGCAAAATCTCTATCCCAGGGAAAAGCCTTATAAATATATTCTGGATATTTTCTTTTTTTTGTGTTTAAGAAGGGTTCTATCTTTTTATATAGATTTGGGGCTGTATTTTTAATAAGTTCTTTGTGAGGCTGACAAAAATCATAGGCATTCTCTTTCCATAATTCAAAACTATCCTTATTTCTAAGCACCTCTTCTAAAGCAAGAATATATAATCTTTCGTATTCCTTTTCCTTTTCACAAAAGATGCAAGAGATATTATTAGCTATTATTTTCTTTCTTAGATTTGGTAAAGTATAATTTTTTATTATATCTTCGTAGATAATACTTATGCCTAAGAGGTCATTAAAAGAAAATAATTGTAAAGAATGTTCCTCACAAAATCCTCCCTTTTCCCTTATTTCTTTTCTTAAGGATGGATCATTAACGCTTTCATATAATATATTTTCCATATAGCTTCTTAAAGATTTTTGTACTAAGAAGCATAAAGGACAGCCTTCCCAAAAGAAAGCTGTTTCCCAAGAGAGATGTAAAAGGCTTTTATTATTCTTTTCCATTTTTGAATATTCCCTTTATTCCTTCAATAAATTCTGGTACTTTTTCTTTTGGAAATCGAGGCCATGTAATAATTATAAGCAAAATCAAATATATTACAATAGAAATTCCTAAAACCAAATCGTTTTTAATAGAAGTATAAATCATTAATCCATATGGTACTGCTTGGATACCATCTGCTATCGCTTTGGCCTTAAGCCAGGAAAGTAAAATTATAGAGATGATAAGAAAAGATAAAGAAAAAGTTACGGATATAAAACCTGAAGAAGTAAGATAAAAAAGTACTCCTGCAGATACGGTCATATCTGCATATAGATCATGCTCTCCAATCCAATCTTTTGGAGCTTTTGACCTTCTTGCTAAGAAACCATCAAGAACATCTGTTATCCAAGCAATTATTAGCCAAATTACAGCATATTTTAAACCAGCCTTCTTTTTTAAAACTCCTAAATACGCTATGATAAACCCTATAAAAAATCTTGTTATCGTTAATGTATTTGCAAGGGTCTTTAACAAAGTCATTCTTTATGCCTCCCGTATAAATACGTTTTTAATAAAATTATACTCCTTTTATTTCGTGAATAAATATGGAAAAAATAAGAAAAAATCTTATTTCTTGACACATCTTGTATTCTTTGGTATAATTTTTTACAAAATTTTAAAATTTGTTTTGTTAAGTTTAATTTTTAACTATTATGAGGTAAATATGGCTAAAAAAAGTAAGTGGTGGAAAAGAAAATTTTTTACAATAATGATAATTCCCCACGATGCTTCTACTGCAAAAACAAGAAGGATTCATCTGAGTATAATTCTCTTAGTTATATTTGCCATTGTTGGTATAATTAGCACATCATTAACTCTCTATAGAATTGCTTCAAGTAAATTCAGTAGAGTTAAGCATTTGGAAGTATTAGAAGAAGTTACAGAAAAACAAAAGGCTCAAATTAAAGAGATAGAAATATTAAGAGAGAAATTAAAGGAACTGGAGGAAACAGAGAAAAAACTTAAGAGTATTCTTGGTATAAAAGGAAGTCTTCCTCCTCCAAAGGATAAAAAAGTGGTTTCCTTAGGTATTGACTATGCTCCTGATATTGAGACATATGATTTTCAGAGAAAGATAATAGAAGTAAAAACTTTGATTGATGAAAAACAGAGAGAATTGGCACAAATTGAAAATGAAATTCAACGTAGACAAAGCCTCCTTGCTGTAACTCCATCCCGATGGCCTACCTTTGGATTTATATCTTCAGGATTTGGTTGGAGATTTCATCCCATATTTAGGAGGGTTAAATTCCATACAGGTATAGATATTGTTACCTTTTGGGGTGCTCCTGTATATGCTACTGCAGACGGAATAGTTACATATGTGGGATGGGAGAGTGGATATGGAAAAGTTATAAAAATAAACCATGGAAGAGGTATTACTACTTATTATGCTCATCTGTCATCTTATGCTGTTAGCGTTGGACAATATGTGAGGAAAGGACAATTTATAGGTAGAGTTGGAAGTACTGGTACTAGTTTAGGACCTCATTTGCATTACGAGGTAAGAAGAGGAGGCAATCCTGTAAACCCATCCGCATATCTTTCGGTGGATATTATTAAGGTTGGTAAATTATATTAGTTTAGGGAGGAGGAAGAAATGTTAGGAAGAAAAGAAAAGCCTGATGTTATGGATACAGTTTTAGGGGGACAGTCAGAATTGGAAGGAAAACTTGTTTCTAAAGCATCTTTAAGGATTGATGGTAGATTTAAAGGAGATATAGAGGCTAAGGAGACTGTCATTATAGGAAAAACAGGGTTTGTAGATGGTAATATAAAGGCTAATAAGGTGATAATTATAGGTGAGGTAGTTGGAAATATAATCTGTAGAGATTCCCTTGAAATTCTTTCCACAGGAAAGTTTAAGGGGGACTTGAAACTGGGAGGGAGAATATCGGTAGAAGAGGGTGGAGTGTTACTTGGTAAAACTGAAATTTTGGAAGAGGATAAAATATCTGACCTTTTTAATATAAATTTATCCTCTTAATTAAATTTTAATCTTTCTTCTATTGTCATCTTAAAATAGTTTATATTAGAATATAAGTCAAGAACTTTTCAATGATGAAAAGGGGAATTCTCTTAGGAGATTCCCCTTTTTTATTAAGGAGTATCAAATTATGTTAAAGCCTTTTGATGATTTTTATCCCGCCATAGGGGAAGAGGTTTTTATTTCCGATAGGGCTATTGTTATTGGTAAAGTTACGCTTAAGAAGGGGGTTAATGTCTGGGATTTTGCTGTAATTAGGGGTGATCTTGACTCTATTTTTATTGATGAGTTCACAA
>JAPYWU010000025.1 GCA_028276205.1 Dictyoglomaceae bacterium
AAAGAATATACTGTAGTAGGATCTACCTGAGCAGTATTTGTATATATAAATTGAATGGTATTTATAAAATTTGGATTTGATGAAGATAGTATACTTCTCATTCTATCTTCTGTAATTTCAGAAACTTTAAGTTTACCTATTTCTTCTTTCAAGTAATATCTTGCAGTAGTTAAAATACTTTTAATTCCTATTTGAGTGGCATATAAAACCTGATCTCTTGCTTGATTTCTCCGTGTGAAATAGGATTGCTCAATAGGGAGATTTAGAAGCAAGGCTATAAGTGCGGTTACAAAAATAGCAAGAGTTAAAGCTGTTATTAAACTTATATCCCCCTTTTCCCTCACCCTTTTTTTAGTCATCATACTCTCTACTCCCTTTATTTATAATTTCTCCTTTTAAATAATTATACCCCAATAATTACTATATTATAGCAAAATTTTTGGTCTTTTATTAAATAACTAACCCAATTTTTATTATGAAATAACTTTACATAATATATATTATCGGAAGTAAAAATAAAAATAGAAAAATTCAAATAAAAATTTCCCTTAACCCCCTTTACAAAAAATATTTTGTATGATAATATTCCTGATTAAACACATAAAATCAAAGGCGATGAAGAGGAGTAGTATGTAGACTTGCATCTTTTTTACAGAGAGCCAGGGGTGGGTGTGACCTGGTGTTGCAGTCTACAGAACTCGCCTCAGAGCTTGAAATCTGAAATTTTTAGTAGGATTTCACGTATCTCTGCGTTAAAGAGAAGAGAGGCCTTAAGTATAAAATTATCTTAAGGCAATAAAGGTGGTACCGTGGGAGCTTCTCACCCTTATGTGGTTGAGAAGCTTTTATTTTAAGAAAGGAGGTATAAATATCATGCAGATGACAGTAGCTGAAGCAATAATAAAATATATGCAGGAAGAAGAAGGAGTAGAAATATTATTTGGTTATCCAGGTGGTGCTGTTATAGGTTTTTATGATGCTTTGTATAATTCTACCCTTAAGCATGTATTAGTGAGGCATGAACAAGGTGCTGCTCATGCTGCAGATGGTTATGCAAGATCAACAGGCAAAGTAGGTGTATGTGTAGCAACTTCTGGTCCAGGAGCTACCAATTTAGTAACAGGAATAGCAACAGCATACATGGATTCTACTCCAATTATAGCTATAACTGGACAGGTAAGAACTTCTGCTATAGGAAAAGATTCATTTCAAGAGGTAGATACTCGTGGTATAACTATGCCAATAACTAAACATAATTATCTTTTGAAAGATCCAGGTGAGGCATTAAGAATATTTAAAGAAGCTTTTTATATAGCAAAAACAGGTAGAAAAGGTCCTGTTTTAATAGATATTCCAGCAGATGTATTTTCTGCAAAAATTGAATACATTGTACCTGCAAAAGTAGAACTTCTCGGGTATCGTCCTAATTATGAGCCTCATCCATTACAACTTAGAAAAGCAGTTCAATTAATAAAAGAGTCAGAAAGACCAATTATACTTGCAGGTGGTGGAGTAATAGCTTCAGATGCTTCTGCAGAGCTTATTAAATTTGCAGAAAAAATTAATACTCCTGTAGTAACTACATTAATGGGAAAAGGTTCTATACCAGAAGATCATGATTTATGTTGTGGATTTATAGGGATGCACGGAGCTGCCTATGCAAATTATGCTATAAATGAAAGTGATCTTATTATTGCAATAGGAGTTAGATTTAGTGATAGATCTACAGGAAAAGTAGAGACTTTTGCTCCAGGCGCTAAGATAATTCATATAGATATAGATCCAGCAGAAATTGGTAAAAATGTTTCTGTTGATATACCTATTGTGGCAGATGCTAAGAGAGCATTAGAAAAATTATATGAGATGGTGGAGCCAAAGCATAACCCAATTTGGTGGGAAAAGATTAAAGAATGGAAGGCTAAGTATCCTTTAAGATATAGATGGGATGATGATGAGATAGTACCCCAGTATGTGATTGAAAAAATCTATGAAAAAACAAAGGGAGAGGCTATTGTTGTTACAGAAGTAGGACAAAATCAAATGTGGGCAGCTCAATTTTATAAAGTAAAAAGACCCAGACAATTTATTACCTCTGGAGGCTTAGGAACAATGGGATTTGGATTTCCAGCTTCCATAGGAGCCAAAATAGGAAATAAAGATAAAATTGTTATTGATATTGCAGGTGATGGAAGTATACAGATGAATATTCAAGAACTTGCTACTGCTTCTGCAGAGAAACTACCTGTTAAGATTTTTGTTTTAAATAATAGCTGTCTTGGTATGGTAAGACAGTGGCAAGAACTTTTTTATGGCAAGAGATATGCATGCACATTATTAGATGTAGCTCCTGATTTTGAAAAATTAGCAGATGCATATGGAGCATATGGGAGAAGAGTTACTAAAATTGATGAATTGGAAGATGCTATTGAATGGGCATTGAATATAAATGATGCTCCTGTAATAGTAGATATTAAAGTAAAAAGAGAAGCTAATGTTTTTCCAATGATTCCAGCTGGTGGTTCTATTGATAAAATGATGATTGATTAAAGGAGGCGAATGGTTTATGCAACACACCTTGTCTTTAATTGTAGAAAATAAGCCTGGAGTATTAGCAAGGATTGCAGGACTCTTTAGTAGAAGAGGTTATAATATAGAGAGTTTAGCTGTCAATACTACAGAAACTCCTAATCTTTCACGTATTACTTTAGTAGTAAATGGAGATGAAAAAGTATTAGAACAAATAACAAAGCAAGCCTACAAACTAATAGAAGTTATAAAAGTTAACGATTTTACAGGTGTTCCTGTTGTAGAAAGAGAACTTGCTCTAATAAGGGTTAAATCAGATGCATCAACTCGTAGAGCTATTATTGATTTAGTTGAAATATTTAGGGCAAGTATAGTTGATGTTAGTGATAAGGATCTTATTATTGAAGTTACTGGAGATAGTGAGAAAATAGATGCCTTTAAGAAAAACTTGGAGCCTTATGGAATTAAGGAAATGGTACGTACTGGAAAGATCGTTATGGAGAGAGGATTAAAATTATAAAATTTTTACATGAGGAGGTATTGCCATGGCAAAGGTTTATCATGATTCAGAGGTTAGTTTAGATGTTCTTAAAAATAAAACTATTGTGATTCTTGGCTATGGTAGTCAAGGACGTGCCCATGCCAGAAATTTGAAGGACAGTGGACTTAACGTTATAGTGGGAGTAAGACCTAACGGTGAGTCATGGAAAAGAGCTGTAGAGGAAGGTATGAATGTAGAAAAAATAGAAGATGCTGTACAAAAAGCTGATATAATAATGTTCTTAATTCCAGATACAGAACAACCATTTATCTATAAAAATCAAGTAATGCCATATTTGAAACCCAATCAGGCTTTAGGATTTGCCCATGGATTTAATATACATTTTTCCCAAATAGTTCCCCCACCCTTTGTTGATGTCTTTATGGTAGCTCCTAAAGGTCCTGGACCACTTGTAAGAGATTTATATGTGGAAGGCAAAGGAGTACCTGCATTGTTTGCTGTATATCAAGATTATTCTCAAAAAGCAAAAGATATTGCTCTTGCTTATGCTAAAGGTATTGGAGCTACAAGAGCTGGAGTAATAGAAACTACCTTTAAAGAAGAAACAGAGACAGATCTTTTTGGAGAACAAGTAGTATTATGCGGTGGAGTTACCGCATTAATTAAAGCTGGATTTGAAACTCTTGTTGAGGCAGGTTATCAGCCTGAAGTTGCTTATTATGAGTGTCTACATGAGATGAAGCTCATTGTAGATCTTATAAACGAGGGTGGAATAAGCTTTATGAGAAAAGCTATCTCAGACACAGCTAAATATGGAGATATAACAAGGGGTCCAAGGATTATTAATGAAGAAACTAAAAAAGAAATGAAGAAGATATTAGATGAAATTCAAAGTGGACAATTTGCAAAAGAGTGGATACTTGAAAATCAGGTAGGAAGACCAGTTTTTAATGCTCTTTTGAAAAAGGACGAAGAACATTTAATAGAAAAGGTTGGAAAAATCTTAAGAGAGATGATGCCTTGGCTAAAGAAAAAGTAATTAATTTAAGGTGGTGAGATTTTTATGTCAAAGATATATATCTTTGATACAACTTTGAGAGATGGTGAACAGACACCTGGAGTTAATTTGAATAAGGAAGAGAAATTAGAAATAGCTAAACAACTTGCTAAGCTTAATGTGGATATTATTGAAGCTGGATTTCCAATTGCATCTCCTGGAGAATTTGAGGCTGTAAAGAACATAGCAGATAATGTAAAGGGACCTGTTATTGCTGCTCTTGCACGAGCTATTCCTTTAGATATTGATAGGGCATGGGAAGCTATAAAGGGAGCAGAATCTCCAAGAATTCACACTTTTATTGCTACTTCTGATATCCATATTGAGAAAAAACTAAGAAAAACAAGAGATGAAGTTCTTGAACAAGCAGTTTCGGCAGTTAAATACGCAAAAAGATATTGTAATGATGTAGAGTTTTCAGCGGAAGATGCAGTCAGAAGTGATTTTAATTTTCTATGTAAAGTATTTGAGGCTGTTATAGAAGCTGGTGCAACTGTTATAAACGTGCCTGATACAGTTGGTTATGCCCTACCCTGGGAATTTGGTGAACTTATTAAAAAGCTCAAAGAAAATGTAAAAAATATAGATAAAGTTATAGTTAGTGTACATTGTCATAATGATTTAGGACTTGCTACTGCCAATTCTCTCTCCGCAATAGTAAATGGAGCAGAACAAGTAGAATGTACAATAAATGGATTGGGTGAAAGAGCGGGAAATGCAGCAATGGAAGAAATCATTATGGCAATAAAAGTCCGAAGACTTCCTTATGAAGTAGGTATTAATACTCAAGAAATATATAAAACAAGTAAATTAGTAAGTACTCTAACGGGTATTCCTATTCAGCCTAATAAGGCGGTAGTTGGAGAAAATGCCTTTGCACATGAATCAGGTATTCATCAACATGGAATAATTCAAGATCCGACTACTTATGAAATCATAGATCCTAAGATGATAGGTATACCTGAAAGTAAAATAGTTCTTGGAAAACATTCAGGAAAACATGCTTTTGAAAAAAGATTACAAGAATTAGGTTATAATTTGTCTGCAGAGCAATTAGAGGAAGCGTTTAAGAAGTTTAAGGAATTGGCTGATAAAAAGAAAGAAATTACAGATAGAGATATTGAAGCAATAGTGTCTAATCAAATGAGAATAATTCCTGAGTTTTATAAATTAGAACATCTTCAAGTAGTAAGTGGAATAGGAATAGTACCAACAGCTACTGTAATTATTACAGAAGATGGTGAAATAATAAAATCTGTAGAGATAGGAAATGGTCCAGTGGACGCTGTGTATAAAGCTATATCAAAGGCAGTGAAAATACAGCATAATCTCGAAGATTTCTCTTTGAAGTCTATTACAGGCGGTACTGATGCTTTAGGAGAAGCAGTGGTAAAGATATCAGATAAAGATGGAAATTATTATATTGGTAGAGCATCAAGTACTGATATAGTAGAAGCAAGTGCAAAAGCTTATTTGAGAGCTATAAATCAAATGATTATGTTTAGAGGTAAAGATTAACACAATAAGTTTCGTATAAAAAGGAGGCTTTTAGATAAATGGGGATGACAATAACAGAGAAAATATTAGCTGATCATTCAGAAAAAAAGGAAGTTTATCCAGGAGAATTAATTTTTGCAAAACTTGATTTTATTCTTGCTAATGATATTACAGGCCCACTTGCAATAAAAGAGTTCGAGAAGATTGGAGCAGAGAAGGTATTTGATTCTGAAAGAATTGCTTTAATTCCAGACCATTCTACTCCTAATAAAGATATAAAATCAGCTATGCAAAGTAAGATGTTAAGAGATTTTGCCAAAAAACATAACATTAAATACTACTATGAGGTTGGTAGAGTTGGAATTGAACACGCTTTACTTCCTGAGGAAGGTTTAGTATTACCAGGTGATTGTATTATTGGAGCTGATTCTCATACATGTACCTATGGCGCATTAGGAGCCTTTTCTACAGGTGTGGGAAGTACTGATTTTGCTTATGCAATGGCTACTGGAGAAATATGGTTTAAAGTTCCAGAGAGTTTAAAATTTGTTTATTATGGAAAATTACCACAATGGGTAACTGGAAAAGATCTAATACTACAAACAATAGGATATATAGGGGTTGATGGTGCAAGATATAAAGCAATGGAATTTACAGGAGAGGTTATTAGAACTCTTCCTATGTCTGATAGACTTACCATATGCAACATGGCTATTGAGGCAGGAGCAAAAAACGGAATAATAGAACCTGATGAAATTACATTAGAGTATGTAAAAGGAAGAGCAAAAAGAGACTATAAATTCTATAAAAGTGATTCTGATGCCAATTATAAAGAAATCTATGAATGGGATGTAAGTAAATGGGAACCTGTTGTAGCTTTTCCTCATTTACCAAGTAATGTAAAACCAATTTCTTCTATAAGTAAAGATATTTATATAGATCAAGTCTATATAGGATCATGTACTAATGGTAGAATTGAGGACTTAAGAATAGCAGCTAAGATTTTAAAAGGGCACAAAGTACATCCTGACGTTAGACTTATAGTGACCCCTGCCACACCACGTATATATATGGAAGCATTAAAGGAAGGCTTAATAGAAATATTTTTAGATGCTGGAGCTTCAATAACACCCCCAAGTTGTGGACCATGTTTAGGAGGACATTTAGGAGTATTAGCAGAGGGAGAGAGAGCTGTAGCAACAACTAATAGGAATTTTGTTGGAAGAATGGGGCATCCAAAAAGTGAAGTATATTTAGCTAATCCTGCGGTAGCAGCTGCTTCTGCTATACTTGGAAGGATAGCTGCTCCATGGGAAGTGGAGGTGAAAGATTAAAATGATGGTGTTTAGAGGGTTTGCATTAAAATATGGAGACAATATCGATACCGATGTAATTATACCTGCAAGATATTTAAATACAACCGATCCCAAGGAACTTTCTGAACATTGTATGGAAGATCTTGATTTAGATTTTAAAAATAAAGTAAAAGAAAAAAATATATTAGTAGTAGGTGAAAATTTTGGTTGTGGTTCTTCAAGGGAACACGCACCTATTGCAATTAAAGCTTCTGGAGTTCAATGTATAATAGCTAAATCCTTTGCTCGTATATTTTATAGAAATGCTATAAATATCGGATTACCAATATTAGAGGTACCAGAAGCAGTTGATAAAATAAATGAAGGAGATGAAATAGAGGTTGATTTTGATAACGGAATTGTAAAAAACATATCAACGGGTGAGATTTTTAAAACATTCCCCTTCCCTCCCCTTATTCAAGAAATAATTAAAAAAGGTGGTTTAATTAATTTTGCTAAAGAGAGAATAAAAGGAGGGAAATAATGAAGATTAAAATAGCAATACTTCCAGGTGATGGCATAGGTCCTGAAGTAGTTAAGCAAGCCATTAAAGTTATTAAAACTATTGAGAAAAAATATGGACATAATATTGAATTATTAGAGGGTATTGTTGGAGGAGAAGCAATTGATAAATATGGAGAGCCTTTGCCTGATGAGACATGGAAATTATGTGAAGAAAGCGATGCTATACTTCTTGGAGCTGTGGGTGGACCTAAGTGGGACAATCTTCCTGGAGAAAAACGTCCTGAAAAAGCTCTTTTAAAACTTAGAGGTGGATTTAACCTCTTTGCTAATATTAGACCAATTAAAGTATTTGAAAAACTTTCATTCTCATCTACTATAAAACCAGAGGTTCTAAAGGGAGTAGACTTTGTAATAGTCAGAGAGCTTACTGGAGGATTATATTTTGGAAAACCTAAGGAGATAAGAGTTGAAAATGGAGAAGAAATAGCTATAGATACTATGACATATAAAGCTTCTGAGATAAGAAGAATTGCCCATGTGGCTTTTAAAATGGCTCAAAAAAGAAATAAAAAAGTTACATCAGTAGATAAGGCAAATATTTTAGAATGTTCAAGGCTATGGAGAAAGGTTGTGGATGAAGTAAGTAAAGAATATAAGGATGTGAATTTAGAGCATATGTATGTAGACAATTGTGCCATGCAGATTGTAAGAAATCCTAAACAGTTTGATGTGATTCTTACTGAGAATACTTTTGGAGATATTTTAAGTGATGAGGCAGCAGTAATTACAGGCTCTATAGGAATGTTACCATCAGCAAGTTTAGGAGAAGGAACAAAAGGTTTATATGAGCCTATTCATGGTACTGCCCCAGATATTGCGGGAAAGAATATAGCAAATCCTTTAGCAACAATTCTTTCTGTAGCTATGATGTTCCGTTATTCTTTTGACTTGGAAAAAGAAGCAAAGGATATAGAAAATGCAGTGGATAAAGTAATTGATATGGGATACTTTACACAAGATTTATTTACAGGAAATCCTTATGCAAAGCAATTAGTAGGTACAGAAGAAATGGGTGATTTAGTTTGTAAGGTAATTGAAGGAGGTGCTTAGAAATATATGACAAAAATTTTTTTATATGATACTACTCTAAGGGATGGGGCTCAAAGTGAAAGAATATCCTTCTCTTTAGAGGACAAAATTAAGATAGCTCAAAGACTTGATGAATTTGGTTTTGATTATATAGAAGGAGGATGGCCAGGGTCTAATCCTAAGGATTTAAATTTTTTCAGAAGAATTAAAGAAATACCACTTAAAAAAGCCAAAATAGCAGCCTTTGGGAGTACGAGAAGAGCCCAAGTAACACCAGAAGATGATGCTAATTTAAAATCTCTTTTAGAAAGTGAGACCCCAGTAGTTACAATTTTTGGAAAAACTTGGGATCTTCATGTTATTGAAGTTTTGAAAACCACTTTAGACAATAATCTTAAAATGATATATGACTCAGTTAAATATTTAAAGAGCCATAATAAGGAAGTAGTATATGATGCTGAACATTTCTTTGATGGTTTTAAGTCTGATCCGGAATATGCTTTAGCTACATTGGAAGCTGCAGTTGAAGGGGGAGCTGATTGGATTGTATTAGCTGATACAAATGGTGGTACTCTACCATGGGAAGTAGAAGACATTATTAAAAAGGTTAAAGAGAGAATAAAGATTCCATTAGGTATTCATACTCATAATGATAGTGGGGTTGCAGTTGCAAATTCAATAATAGCAGTTAAAGAAGGTATTACACAAGTTCAAGGAACTATAAATGGTTATGGGGAAAGATGTGGAAATGCAAATCTATGTACCATAATTCCAATTCTTCAATTAAAAATGGGATATCAGGTACTTCCAGAAGAGAAATTAGCTCAGCTTACAGACTTAGCCAATTGGGTTTCTGAAGTAGCAAATCTTCCTCCTGATCCTACTGCTCCTTTTGTTGGAAGAAGTGCTTTTGCTCATAAAGGTGGAGTACATGTAAATGCTGTTTTAAAAAATCCTAAGTCTTATGAACATATAGACCCATCAAAAGTTGGGAATAAGAGAAGATTTCTCATATCTGAACTTTCAGGTACAAGCACAATAGTATCAAAAGTAAAAGAATTAAATATTGATATTGATAGAGATTCACCTCTTGCAAAAATGATATTAGAACAGATTACTCATCTCGAAAATGAGGGTTACTATTTTGAGGGAGCGGAAGCTTCATTTGAGCTTTTAGTGAGACACGCCTTAGGGCAAGACACTAAATTGTTCGATCTGATAGGATTGAGGGTTATTATAGAGAAGCTTGGAGATAAAGAAGAAACTATTACTGAAGCAACATTAAAATTAAAGATAGGAGATAATGTAGTTCATGTTGCAGCTGACGGGGATGGTCCAGTACACGCTTTAGATCAGGCATTAAGAAAAGCTCTTATTGAGTTTTATCCAGAGTTAAAAAATATTCATCTTTCAGATTTCAAGGTCAGAGTACTTAATGGAAGTACAGGTACAGCAGCAAAGGTAAGAGTATTAATTGATTCTTCTAATTCTAAAGGAGATACTTGGAGTACTGTAGGAGTTTCAACTAATATTATTGAAGCAAGCTGGGAAGCATTAGTTCAAAGTATAGAATATGGAATTTTAAAAATGCGGGAGATTTAAATCTCCCGCACTCCATCTGAAGTATTTAGTATTAAAATTCCTGGATCAAAACCAAATTTTTCTCTATAACTCTTAGAAATATTCTCAGACCACGTGTCTAATATATCTTGATGAACTAAATTTACTGTTGATCCCCCAAAACCGCCACCTGTCATTCTCGAGGAAAATGCACCATATTCTAAGGCTTTTTCTACTAAAAAATCTAATTCCTCACAAGTAACCTCATAAAGATACTTTAAACTTAAATGGGAATCTAACATATATTTAGGAAGATTTTCCCAATTATCCTTTTTAAGATCATTAACAAAAGCGATGACCCTTTTATTTTCGTTATAAACATGGGCTACTCTTTCTTTTAATGGTGAGGGTAAGACTTCTTGTGAGATTTTAAAACCCTCATCATTTAAATCTCTTAGAGAATTTATAGGAAGATATTTCCTAAGAATTTTTAAAGCTTCCTCCCCTTCCCTTCTTCTTGTAGAATATCCTTCACCAGCAATAGAATGCTTAATTTTTGTATCAACAACTGCTAATTTTAAATTTCTCTTATTGAGATCAAAGGGTACGTTTTCAAAATCTAAAGTTAATGTATCAATAAATAAGGCTGTATTTTCTTTACCAAAGGTAGCAATAAATTGATCCATTATACCGCATGGCGCACCTACAAAATTATTTTCGGCTCTTTGTGATAGCTTAGCAATCTCTTTTTTGTCTATTCCAAGATCAAAGTAAGTATTTATACCAAAAGCTACAGCAACCTCATAAGCTGCAGAACTTGAAAGTCCAGATCCCATGGGTATATCGCCATATAAAAATGCATCAAAATAAGGTATTTTACCTTTCAGTTTTATAATTTCGTTAATAACTCCCTTTAAATAATTTACCCAGAGCTTTTCAGGATTATATTTAAGAGAATCGTAGTCAAATTCATAAAGTTCATTAAAATTCTCTGAATAAATTCTAAATTTATTTAGATTATTTTCTTTAATACAAAAATAAAAAAATCTATCAATACTTACTGGTAATACGAATCCATAATGGTAATCGGTATGTTCACCTATTAGATTTACTCTTCCCGGAGCTCTAAAAGTTCTAAAGCCTTTAATATTGCCGAAAATCTTCTCAATATTTTCGTTAAGCATCTTTAAAGCCTCCTTATACTATCCCTCATAAGTTCAGCAGATTCTTCTGGTGGTAAAGGGTTTATGAAAGTTCCTGCACCAGATTCTACTCCTGCTAAATATTTTATTTTATCTTTTGCTCTATGTAGAGAATAAAATTCTATATGAAAGT
>JAPYWU010000026.1 GCA_028276205.1 Dictyoglomaceae bacterium
CATCCCATGTCCATTTACCCTGCTTGTACAACTCTAATGGATCTGGTAATCCTGCCATCTCAAATTTCTCTTTATTATAATAAAGAATATATGGAAATACATTGTCATTATATATATTTGTTACTGCGTAAGCTTGTCCTCTCCATGTGAAAAAGTCTACAGTACTTTTCCTAAAACCTACAGCATTCCAAAGATTTTTATCCTTAAAATCAATATACCTATTAAGAGGAAGAAGCATCTTCTTCATCATCCAAGTAGGTTTTTCACCTGCACCAATATACACTACATCTGCGCCCGCTCCTGATAATATAGCCGCACTTAATTTAGGCCTATAGTTTTCCCATGTTGTATATACAATCTGTACTTTAGCACCAGTTATTTTTTCAAATTCTTCTCTTACTTGCTTTGCTGATCGTACACCTGGAATACTACTTTTTTCTTCTTCTGGCCAAAATTGCCAAACATAAATAGTCTTACCCCTGTATTTTTGTGTATCAATGTTTAACGTATAATTCCCAACTTTTATTGTATATACCTTCTGACCAAAAGATGGAACTATGGCAGTTACAAACAAAAACATAAAAATTAAACTAAAGAGAAAAATTTTTTTCATTGCTTAAACCTCCCACCTTTAAAAATTCATGTCTTTCAATTAATTTTATCTTTAATAAAATTTTAACTTCTACTACAATCTTGGTAAAAAATAAAAATTTTTTGCTTTATATTAAAATCTCATTAAAAACATGAATGGATTAATAATAGACTAAAATTTATATATTTTCAATGATGTTAAAGATTTAGAAATACCTTTATAAATTTAATAATTTTGCTTTCTAAACTTTAGAGGTGTTATCTGCATATGTCTCTTGAATACTTTAATAAAATAACTTATGTTATTAAAACCACATTCTAAAGCTATCTCAGATATGCTCATGTCAGTGTTTCTAAGTAACTCTATAGCCCTTTCCACTCTCACTTTATTTATATATTCTACTGGACTCATTTTAAGACTTTCTTTAAATAATCTACAAAGATAAAATTTACTCATATCTACTTCCTTACTTAATTCTTCTAGTGTAAGATCTTTGTTATAATTTTTGTTTATATAATTTAACACATCCTTAATTCTCTCTAATTTATAACCTAATCTACCATCAGTTTTGGCTGGTTGTATATAATATCTAAAAAGCCTTCCAAAAATATCAAAAAGCAAGCTTTTGATAAAAAGTTCATAGCCATATGATTTTTTTACAAAAGCGTCAATAATATCCTCTATGTCTCTTCTTATTTTGTCATCATTTATCAAATTTGGTATATATATTTTTTTATTAATAAGCGGTATAAAATATTCATATTTACAATAATCTGGTTCTTCAGAATAAAGAATTCCAAGATCAAATACAATCGCATATCCTATTGTTCTTCTTATAAGTTCTTCTCCAGAATGAATTGAACCCCCATTGACAAAAAGATACTCTCCTTCTTTTATTCTATACTCATAACTATCAATATAGAATCTACCTATACCTTTTTTTATATAAAGTATTTCAAATTCACTATGCCAATGAGGATCTACCCTACCATTTTTATAGACAAATATGTCCTCATGGACAAAAAGATGAAAATCTGGTGTTCCATGGTCAATATCTTCTATTAAATCTGCTTTCTTATGTTTCATATCCACCTTACTAAATTTAAACTTTTCATTATATTTATTATAGACTAAAAACACAAATTTAGTTAAAATTTCATTTTAGTATGGGAGAAATATATCTGATAAGACACGGAGAAACAGATTGGAATAAAGAAGGAAGATTTCAGGGAAGAACAGATATCCCCTTAAATGAAAGGGGCAAAAGACAAGCCCAAATCTTGTCCGAATATTTAATTAAGGAAAACATTGATTTTATTTACTCAAGCCCTTTAAAAAGAGCTTATGAAACAGCTCTTCCTTTATCGCAAAAGTTAAATAAAGAGATTATTATAAGAAAAAATTGGATAGAGTTTGATTTTGGAGAATGGGAAGGACTTACTGTAAAAGAAGTACATGAAAAATATCCTATAGAGAGAGATTTATGGTTATATCATACTGAGAGAGGAAGAATTCCTAAAGGTGAAAGTTTTAAAAACGCCTATGAAAGATTAAAATTAGAAAAAGAATTTATTTTAGAAGAACATCAAAACCATAAAATAGTAATATTTACTCATGGAGCAATAATAAGAGCAGCATTATATGTGTTTTTAGAAATTCCTTACTTAGGATTTGGAAGAGTTACTGTTAGTTCTTGTTCTGTTACCCACTTTAAAATAAATAGAGGTAAATTTATTCTTACCAGGTTAAACTATTTATTCCCCCATGAAATTTTTGAGATTTAAACTCTAAAACTTTTAATATGGCGGAGAGGGAGGGATTCGAACCCTCGGTACGGGTTTTAGCCCGTACAACCGCTTAGCAGGCGGCTGCCTTAAACCGACTCGGCCACCTCTCCAAGCATTGAAGATTATACCATAGGGTATTAACAAAAAGCAATATTAATGAAAAGCCCTAAACTTGAGTTAACTATTTTTGAAGTTCTTTAATTATTTTATCTAAATTTACTCCTTGTGAATTAAGAATTTTACTTGCAAAAGATGTATTTTCTTTTAAGATTCCTAAAAGTAGATGCTCAGAATCTACCACATTATCACCAAATTTTTTTGCAAACTCTTGAGCATAATCTAAAATTTTTGATAATTTTTGACTTATTGGATACATTTCATACTTGTCGGTTTTGAGATTCTTAATTTCCTTCTCTAATTCTGCTTTTATTTTCTTCAAATCTACTCCCATCTTTTTAAGAATTCCACCAACGATGCTATTTTCTTCTTTTATTAATCCTAAAAGCAAATGCTCCACATCAACACAAGGAGAACTATAAGCTAATGCAATCTCCTGAGCATAAATTAAAAATTTATCAGCCCTAATTTTGAAAGTCTTCATAAAATTTCCCTCCCTCTACCCATCACTATTTTAGATATTTTACAATATATAAAAACTACTTACAAGAGATATAGCATTACAAAAAGAATCTTTGTAATTTATTTAACAAATTTGAGTATTCTATACAAAATAATGATATAATAAGAATATGAAGAATAGAGAAGTTGCACAAATATTAGATGAAATTGCCACCCTTTTAGAGATAAAAGGAGAAAACAAATATAAAATTGCAGCTTATCAAGAAGCTGCAAGAAGAATAGAGAATTTACCAGAAGATATAGAAAAATTATTTAAAGAAGGAAAATTATATCAAATAAAAGGGATTGGAGAAAGTATTGGGCAAAAGATAAAAGAATATTTAACTACAGGAAAGGTAACCTATTTAGAAGAATTACGAAAAGAAATACCACCAGAAATCCTTGAACTCTTAAAGATTCCAGGAATTGGTCCCAAACTTGCATACAGGCTTTATACTGAGCTTGGAATAAAAGATTTAGAATCCTTAGAGAAGGCAGCAAAAGAAGGTAAAATAAGGCTGTTACCAAGACTTGGACCAAAGGTTGAGCAAAATATATTAGAAGCTATAAAAGAATACAAAGAAAAACAGCAAGTATCAGAAAGAATACCTTTGGGGGTAGCCTTACCTTTAGTAGAAGAGATCGTAAATTATCTATCTCAATATCCATTTGTAACTGATATAGTACCAGCAGGAAGTATAAGAAGAAGAAAAGAAACCATAGGAGATATTGATATTCTTATTACTACTAATGACATGGATAAAGTAAATCAGGTTCTTAAAAGCTTACCTATATTAAGAAACATCCTTGCAGCTGGAACAACCAAAACAAGTATTATAGTAGAACCCGGAATTCAAGTAGATTTCAGAGTTGTAGACAAAAGTTCCTTTGGATCCGCCCTTCAATATTTTACTGGATCTAAAGCTCATAATATAAAGCTAAGAGAAATAGCCATAAAAAAGGGATTGAAAATTAATGAATATGGAGTTTTTAGGATTAGTGATAACAAAAAGTTATGTGGAGAAAAAGAGGAGGAAATTTATGAAATATTAGGTTTACAGTTTATACCTCCTGAACTCAGAGAAGATCAAGGTGAAATAGAATCAGCAATGGAAGGAAAACTACCAGTATTAATTGAAGAGAAAGATATTTTAGGAGATATGCATGTACATACTGACTGGAGTGATGGTGCAAACACCCTGGAAGAAATGGTAGAGATGGCATATAGATTAGGATACAAATATGTAGTAATATCAGACCATAGTCAGGCTCTTGGAGTTGCAGGCGGTTTAACTCCAGAACAAATTGAAAAACAGAGACAAAGAATCAACGAATTAAATAGGAAATATAGGGATTTCAAAATTTTACATAGTATTGAAGCTAATATATTAAGCGATGGGAGCATAGATTTACCAGAGGAAGTTTTAAAGAATTTTGATCTTGTTATTGCGGGATTACATTCTGGCTTTAAACAACCAAAGGAGAAAATAACTGAGAGATTAATTTCTGCCATTAAAAATCCATGGGTAGATATAATAAGCCATCCTACAGGAAGATTAATAAATAAAAGACCAGCCTATGAGGTAGATTTTCCTGCTATTCTTTATTGGGCTAAAGAAACAGGTACTGTACTGGAAATAAATGCTCAACCTGATAGACTTGATTTATGTGATATAGATGCTAGAATGGCTCGTGAGAAATACGGTATTTATTTATCCATAGGAACAGATAGTCATGATATTCGTAGTTATTCTCTTATAAAGTATGGAATTTATGTGGCAAGAAGGGCTTGGCTTAGAAAAGAAGATGTTCTAAATACATATCCTTGGGAAGAAGTAAAACTTAAACTTAAAAGATATAAAGAGAAAAGATGAAAATAAGAAGAAAAGGAAAACTCTCCGAAGGAGAATGGGTCATCCTTTGGGAAAGTAAAAGACGATATCTTATTCAATTAGAAAAAGATAAGATTTTCCATTACCATAAGGGTTATGTACAACATAATGATATAATAGGGCTTGAAGAAGGAAGTATTATAAAATCATCCCATGGAGGAAATCTCTTAGTTTTAAGACCAACCTATGCTGACTATATCCTTGAAATGCCAAGAGGTGCCCAAATTATATATCCTAAGGACATAGGCACCATATTAATATGGGGAGACATCTATCCTGGAGCAAGGGTATTAGAGGCTGGTATAGGATCTGGAGCTCTCACCATAGCACTTTTACAAGCAGTAGGAGAAACTGGAGTTGTCATATCCTATGAGATAAGAGAGGATTTTGCAAAAAGGGCACTTACAAATATAGAAAATTTCTTAGGAAGAAGAGATAATCATATATTAAGATTAAAGGATATATACCAAGAAATAGACGAAGAAGATAAAGATATAGATAGAGTTATTCTTGATCTTCCAGAACCATGGAGAGCTATTAAACACATTGATAAAGTTTTAAGACCAGGTGGAATACTTGTAATATATATGCCCACAATATTACAAGTCCAAAAAACAGTAGAAACCTTAGAGAGCTTTAAATCCTTTACCCTTGTAGAAACTATAGAAACCCTACTTAGGCCATGGCAGATAGAGGGCTTATCTGTAAGACCTTATCATAGAATGGTAGCCCATACTGCTTTTCTAACTATAGCAAGAAAAGTAATTATAAAAGAAGAGAATATATTTCAGAAGGCTTTGCCTTCTGTAGAAACTGAAGAAAATTTTGAACCAAATTAATAAATATTTCCCTTTCTTCTTTATCCAAATAGGATAATTTCTCTTGCATCCTCTTATAACCTTCTATAAACTCATCTTTTCCAAAAAGCAAAATAATATGTTGACCAAATCTGGACCACTTAATAAACTCTAAATCTGTCAGAGGAGGTTTTAAAAATACCAAATATTTATATATTCTGTCTGGTATCTTATTAGGATAAAAATATACATCTCTTCCCTCAAAGGATTTAATATCTTTATCTCTTGTTTTAGAAAATCTTGCATCGGTAAAGGAAGGTGTATATAACTTATTTGGTAATCGAAGATTTTTTATTCCTAAAAGGTCTGAAAGCATCAATCTTTTTTCTTCATCTTTAAGGTAAGAAATAAAAATAATAGGATTTTTTAAGTTCTTAATAGTTTTTAAAAATTTTTGAAAAGATTGCTCTTTCAAAAATAACTCTGATTCATCCCATAATAAAATGGTATCTTTTTCAATTTGTATTGATTCTAAACTCCATGGAGAATATAAATTTAATTGCCAAAAATTTTTATTCCAATTAGGAGATACTATGATATACTCTCTTCCTCTTTTCTTTATCTCCTCAATAAGTGTTAACACCTCAAATATATTCTCAACAAAATATAATATATACTTGATTTTTTCTCTTTTAGTACCCTTCAAGGATTCTTCCGATTCTTTCCATTCCTCAAGATAGAAATTAAAATATTCTCTCCCTTGATATCCTTCTTTCTCTATCTTTAAAACAATATCCACTGTTTTTGGAATATCCTTAAAAGTCTCTTCACCTATACTGAGGGAAAAGATGGGAGCTGAAAAAACCCTTCCTGTTATATCACCTATCTTTATTTTATATCTTCCACCATTACCTATCTTTTCAAAATGTGTAAAGGTTGTAGAATTTATCTTAAACCTTGGCTCCTCATTACCAGGTCCAAAGGGTGGTAATAGATCAAGCTCAGAGAGAAATTTGGATAAAAATTCCTTACCGACCTTATCTAAAGATATTTCAGCATCTATCTTTACTTTAGGTGTAAAGTCTAAATCTTTCCATAGGTTATTTGCAGTATTTATTGCCTTTAATTTAAACTCCGCATAATCTTTACTTAAAATAGAGAAACCAACCGCACCTTTATGCCCACCATAATTTATCAAATATGAAGACAGCTGAGATATATAATCAAATAAATCAACTTCTTCTACTCCTCTACCTGAGAAAACAATCATTTCACCCTCTTTTCTTCCAAGAAAGAAAGGGAGGTTATATTCCTCAGTTAACATTGAAGCTACAACTCCAATAATTCCTCCTACCTCTTTTCCCCAATTTTCACTATACAAAAAAACTACACGGTTTTTTTCCAAATCCTCATACCTTACTAATTCTTTTGCTATTTCATAAACTCTTTCTACTTCCTCTTTCCTTTTCCTATTAAATTCATCAAGCTTATCCACTAAAGATTCTGCTTCTTCCATATCTTCAGTTAGAAAAAGTCTTACTGCTTCCTCTACTTCCTTAAATCTTCCCACTGCATTTATTCTGGGAGTTATACTAAAGATTATATCTTTAGTACTTATCAGGGTATTTCGATCCAAGCCAGCCTTCCTAAGTAGAGCTCTCAAACCCAAAATATCCGAATTTAAAATCTTTTCTAAACCATATTTTACAAGTATTCTATTCTCATCCTTCAATTCCATCATATCTCCCAGAGTACCTAAGGTAACAAGTTCTAATACACCCTTTTCATTATAAATGTTTTTACCTATAGCATCTCCTAAAACCTTCAAAAACTTAAATGCTACTCCTACACCCGCCATATAAGGGTATGGATAATCATTTAAATAAGGATCAAAAACCAATAAAGCATCTGGAATACATGATTCATCTGGGATATGATGATCAGTCACAATTACCTCAATACCATTCTTTCTTAAATAATCTATTTCTTTTTTATTCTTAATCCCACAATCTGCTGTCAATATAAGTCTAACAAATTCATTTTGTGTTAAAGCTCTCTTAATACTTTTTTCTTTAAGTCCATATCCTTCTTCCAATCTATGGGGAATATAATAGGAAACATTAAACCCCCAATTAGATAATACACTATAAAGAATAGTAGTAGCTGTAATACCATCCACATCATAATCTCCAAAGATAAGAATTTTGCCATTTATTTCTCGAAGCTTTAGTAAATATTTAATAGCCTTTTCAAAATTCGGAAAAAAGAAAGAAGGATCATATAAGTGTTCCATTTTGGGGTAAAGAAATTTTTTTGCTTTGTTTACCTCATTAATTCCCCTATTTATAAGAAGGCGGGCAAGAAGAGATGAAATCCCAAGTTTTCTTGCAAGCTCCTCTTCTTGCCCTTTATTTTCTTCAAAAAGAAGAACCCATTTTCTCATCATCTATGAACTATGCATATCTTTCCATTCACAAAGTAAGGTTAAAGCTATATATATGGTATCATAAGTACCTACTATTATTCCAAAATACAAAGCAATTATAAAAGGCTTTAAAACTGATCCACCCCATATAAGAAGCGGTGTTATCGCTAATAAGGTAGTTAAAACAGTATAAATAGTTCTTGCAAGGGTTTGATTAATACTCCTATTAGCAAGAGATGTGAAATTTTCTTTTGGATTTTGTTTCATATTCTCTCTTATCCTATCAAAAACTATAATAGTATCATTGATATCATATCCTAAAAGAGTTAATATCGCTGCTATAAAGGATGGACCTACTTCTAATTGAAATATAGAAAACAAAGCAATGGTAGCAAGAAGGACATAAACCTCACTTAATATAGCAGCAATTGCAAAATCAAATCTAAATCTTACAGTTATATACACAAGCATTATAATTATAGCCAATATGGAAGCAAGAATAGCTTTTTCCCTTAATTCTTTACTTATAGTAGGCTCAATAGTAGTTAATTCCTTACCATCATACCTTCCTAAAACTTTCTCTACCTCAGAAGAAAGTTTTTTAACTTCTTCCTCATTTAAAAATTTTGTTCTTATCCAAATCTCTTTACCCTCTGATCCTGTCTGTACAGTAGCCTTTTCATAAAGACTTTTTGCTATATTTCTTATCTTTGCAATCTGATCAGAAGTTAAAGGAGAAGATAATTTATAATAGAGGAGACTTCCACTTTGAAAGTCAATACTATAATTCAATCCTTTTGTAAAAAAGAACACCATGCCAACAACCAAAAAAAGTAAAGATATGATAAGAAAAAATCTTCTTACACCTTTTCCCAAAAAATTTATCTCTCTTTTCACAACTTTTCCTCCCTTCTCTAAAGTCCAAGTAACTTTGTCGCCTTCTTAAATACTGGAATTGATAACAAATTCTCAAGAAGCGTCCTCGTAACTGTGATAGATGTAAACAAGCTAATAGCAACACCTAAGGATAATGTTACCGCAAATCCTCTTATAGGTCCTGTCCCATATATATACAAAACTAATGCTGCAAGTATGGTAGTAACATTACTATCAATAATAGCTCTTAAAGCATTCCTAAAACCAGAATCCAAAGATGCCATAGGAGTCTTACCCTTAGCATATTCCTCTCTCATTCTTGCAAAAATCAAACAATTGGCATCAACAGCCATTCCTATGGAAAGGATAATACCAGCAATACCTGGTAAGGTTATAGTTGCATTTAAAAGCTTTAAGACTGCAAGATCTAATATTATATACATTAAAAGAGCAAGATCTGCCACAAGTCCCATCATTCTAAAAACAATAATCATAAACAAGATAACAATGATTCCACCAATAATTCCATTCCTATAAGCAGATTCCATGGTATCTTTTCCTAAGGTAGGATCAATAGTTCTATTTTCAATAACCTTTACAGGTACAGGTAAAGCTCCAGCTCTAAGAAGTATCGCAAGTTTTTGTGCTTCATCAATAGTAAATTTTCCCGTTATCACTCCCACTCCTTCAGTAATAGGCTCCTTTATTACAGGATTGGAGATTACTTTACCATCAAGTACAATAAAAACTTGCTTTCCTACATTTTTAGCTGTAAAATCTGCAAATATTTTAGCACCTTCAGGATTCATCTCTACCCTGACCATAGGTTGTCCAACCTGATCAAATTCTACTTTTGCATTTTTTAATGCAGAACCAGTTAATATAGTATTTCCCTTCTCATCTTTGAACTCAAGTAAAGCAGTTTGACCTATAATCTCTAATGCCTTTTCTGGATCTTTTATACCAGGAAGTTCTACTACTATTTTATCTGTACCTTCTTTATAAATGGAAGGTTCTGTAACCCCTAATTGGTCTATACGATTTCTAATAACCTCAATAGTTCTTCTAACAGCATCATCAGTAATTTCAACACCTTGTACTTTTTGACATTGTAACGTAACTCTTATACCACCCCTAATATCTAATCCAAATCTAAAAGGATAAGTAAGAAGAATCACTATAGCTGCACCCAGAATAAGTACAATAAAAGCAGTTTTGTATTGTGTCTTTATATTCATTCTTTTATATCTCCCCTTTCTCTTTTAATCTTTTAAAGGATATGCAACTCCATCAAGCAGCATCTCAAAAACTACACCTTTTGCAAAAGAAACTTGTAATGTTCGTTTTTGCTTGTTTATAGCTACTATCTGCCCTATCAATCCCCCTTTTGTTACTATTTTATCCCCTACTTTTAGAGAATTTAACATCTCTTCTCTTTTTTTAGCTTCTCTTTTTTGGGGAATTACAAGAATAAAGTAAAAAATAGCTAAGAAAACTCCCCAAACAATTATTAAACCTAATAAATTAACAGCTTGTTCCATATATCCTCCTTCTCCAATCTATTTTCTTTATCAGAAATCAGATATTTAGAAAGAAATTCTTTTTTGAACTCACCAAACCTCCCTTCCTGTATACTTTTTCTTATTTTTTCCATAAGTCTAAATAAAAATCTTAAATTATGAATTGTGAGAAGTCTAAAAGAAAGGGTCTCATGCTGTAGAAATAAATGTCTTATATAAGCTTTGGTAAATTTTTTACATGTATAACAATCACAATCTTCCTCCAAAGGTGTAAAATCCTCTTTAAATTTTGCGTTTTTTATATTTCTTCTTCCTTCTTTTGTATAAAAAACACCATGTCTCGCAAGTCTCGTAGGTAAAACACAATCAAACATGTCCACCCCCATGGAAACTCCAATTACCAAATCCTCAGGAGCACCAACTCCCATAAGGTATCTTGGTCTATCCTTAGGAAGTAGATCTAAGGTGTACTCCATTATCTCATACATGGCTTCCTTAGGCTCACCCACACTTATACCCCCAATAGCTATACCTTTTAACTCAAACTCTAAAAGTTTCTCAACAGCCTCTTTCCTAAGTTCTTTATAAAAACCACCTTGTACAATACCAAAAAGAATCTGATTAGGATTTCCTGTATTTTCTTTATAATCTATAGCCCTCTTTAACCAAGAAATGGTAATTTTTAATGCATCTTTAGTTTCCCAGTAAGAAGCACCATATCCTAAACATATATCAAGAGGCATTATAATATCTGAACCTAAAGCCTTCTGTATATCCATAACAAGCTCCGGAGTAAAAAAATATTG
>JAPYWU010000027.1 GCA_028276205.1 Dictyoglomaceae bacterium
TATGGATTTTGTTAATGGAATATTATCTGGTAATATGGAGATAAAGAATTTTCAAATAAATAATATAAAATTAATTGCTAAGGATGTGCTTATCTCTGGATTTATGCCCTTTGATATGTCCATGAACATTTCTAATACTCAGAATAAATATTTATTGAGAGGAATTATCTCAAGATTGTCAAAAGATAATGGTAAAATTGAAGGAGAATTTTCTTTGAATGACTTTACATTTAATATATCTTTGCCTGATACTTTATTTATTAATTCATTATTGCCAAAAGAAATTTTAAAAAGCGGAGATATAACTAAGGGAGAATTAAGGGTAAGTATAAATGGTAATAAGGAGCTTCAAAGTATTAAAGGTAATATTAAATGGAAAGATCCTATAGTGATTAATTATATAGACAAAAAATTTAAGGATGCAAGTTTTGATATGATTGCAAAAAATGGTGAGGTTATATTAAATAATTTAAATTTAGATGGGGATAATAATAATTTTGTTTTGAAGGGTAAAGTTTATCCAAATTTAATGATAGAATCAAATTTTTCTGAAATATGTTTTAATATACCTGATATTGCAAAGGGTTATTTATCTGGAAATTTAATTTTCTATCAGAAAAAAGATAGATATGTTCTTAGTGGAAATTGTGAGGTTTTTAATACCCATATTAGATATCCCCAATTAAATACACAGGTTTCTAAAATTTCTTTTCCATTAGATTTTGATCTTAAAATATCCTTTAAAGATAGTGTTATGTTTTATGAAAATGAGTTTTTATATCTCTCGATTAGTGGGGATCTTGCAATAAAAGGTAATTTTGCAAAACCAATTTTGGATGGGAAGTTATCGTTTATAAATGGAAATATTAATTTTTTAAGTAATTCTTTCGTTGTGAATAATGGATATATTAAGTTTCCTGGTTTAAGTTTTGAAGAAAATATTTGGGAAATTTCTGCCAGTACTATCATACAGGGATATGTTATATATCTGAAAGGTTATAGTTTTATGGGAAATAATTCTTTTGTGTTTTCTTCAGATCCCCCTCTTACTTTCAGAGAGATTTTATTTCTTCTTGTAGGGCAAAAGAATCTTCCTATAGCACAATTAGAGACTTGGACTCTTTCAAGTATTATAGAGAGTATTCCTATAGGAGTGGAAGGTGTTATAAGCTCTGCTTTTGGAAATTTTATTTTAAATCCTATTATTTCAGAGATATCTAATATTTTTAGCCTTGATAGTTTAAAAGTAGATTATGAAATAGAAGGTTTATTGCCAAGATGGAAGAGCTTAACCCTTGAAAAGAGAATTTGGGATAGATTATATTTCACATTAAATTATTCTTTAGAGGGAGATAGGATGTGGAGTGGTGAATTTAGCTATAAATTAAGTGATGATTTGAAATTTAAACTTTATACTTCTCAGGGAAAACAATTTAATTTTAATATAGAATATTCTACAAAGTTTTGAGAAGGGAAGGTGGATTAGCTTTGAGAAAGAAAATATTGTTATCCTTATTTTTCCTTTTAATATTTTCCAATGTATTAGTATTTGCCCAAACAGAATATAAAGTGATAGATGTTATAGTAAAGGGCAATGCAAAAATAAGCACTCAAGAGATATTAAAAATAGCAGGAATAGAAAAAAATACATATATCTCTGACGATAAGCTGAATGCAGTAAAAGAAAAATTAGATGATTCTTCTTATTTTATTTCTGTTGTAATAAATAAGATCTCTCAAAAGGATGGGGTTGTTCTTGAAATAAATGTGGTAGAATCACCATTTCTTATATTTGTGAATGGGATAAGATTTCAAGGATTACAAAAATTATCTTTAAAAGATATTCAAGATTTAATTATTCTTCCTTATGTAGGGTGGACTACTGATCAGCTTATATGGGAGCAAAGAAGGAAATTCATGTCCACAGGTTATTTTTCTGATATAAATGTTGATCAACAAAAAATAGATTCTGGATTGATATTGGTATTTTATTTTAAAGAGAACCCAATTTTAGATAGTATTCAAATAAATGGACTTAAGAGAATATCTAAGGAGAGAGTATTAGAATTATTAGGATTAAAAGAAGGTATACTTATATCAGAAGAGTCAATCTTAGAGAAGAAAGAAGCATTAATTAATAGTAATTTATTTTCTGATGTAGATTTTAAAATTGAAAAAAAGGATAATAAATTGTCTCTTGTTATAAATCTTAAGGAGAACCCTTTGCTATCTCAAATCTCAATTTCTGGTCTAAATAAATTGGAGATGAAAGATTTAATAGAAGTAATCGGATTTAAGGGAGATATAAAAGGAAATTATATATTTTTAAATACGGAGATTTATCTGTCTCAAGCGCTTTTAGATAATCTAAAATCAAAATTAGAAGATACAGGATATTTTAAGGAGATATTTTTTAAAACCATCAATCTTGAGAACAATACAGCTGAAATAAATATTAACTTAAAAGAAAATCCTTGGATAGTTTTGGTAGATGTAAAAGGTTTAAAAAATGTGTCCAAGGATAAGTTTTTTAACATAATCAAAAAGACTTCAAAGGATTTCTTATCTGATAAATATATTGAAGAAAAGAAAAATCTCTTATTAAATTCTGGTTATTTTTCATCTGTAGATATAAAATATGTGGTGTCACCTAATAATATGGCTTATGTAACTTTTATAGTAAAGGAAAATCCTATCTTAGACAGTATCAATTATAGGGGACTTTCTAAAGTTACAGAATCTGAAGTTGACAAATATAGAATCATAAATAAAGGAGATTTTATTACTCAAGATAAGATTGATGAGCAAGTTTCTAAATTTAAAGATTTAGGTTATTTTGAAGAAGTAAATGTAGAATCCGTAACTAATGAGGATAAAATTTCTCTTACTTTTATTTTTAAGGAAAATCCTATAGTAAACAAGATAAGCTTTGTAGGGTTGACGGGAGTATCAATTGATTCTTTAAAGCCTATATTATTAACAAAAGAAGGTAAACCTTTTAATCCTGATTTTGTAAAAAAGGATATAATTAATATTCAAAATTTCCTACAACAAAAAGGATATGTTTTTACAGCTCTTCAATCTTTCTCTTTTACTGAAGATGGTGAATTGATATTTACCTTTAAAGAGTATAAAGTAGAAGACATTGGGATAGAAATTGTTCCTGCTACAGAAACTTCAGTATTAGGATTTTTAGCTGTACTAAGAGGACCAACAGATAAAAATGTGGTTAAGAGGGAAATTTCGTTAAAGGTTGGAGAACCTGTTAATTGGGAAAAGATAAAAAGGGATCTTCAGAATATATATAATGTGGGAATATTTGAAGATGTATCTGTTAGATTTGAACAAGGAAGTTCAGAAGAAATGGTAAAGGTTATTTATGTTGCAAAAGAAAAACTTTCGGGCTCTTTCAATTTTGGTGGTGGATATGCAACGGATGTGGGTATATATGGCTTTGTAGAGTATAAAGAAGGGAATTTATTTGGAAAAGCTAAAAGTTTAAGTTTACAATTATCATTAACAGGCTTTGGAAAGATCAACTATCAGTTAAGTTTTAGTGATCCTTGGTTTATGGGAGGAAGAAATTCTTTCCAATTGGATATTTATGACAAGAAAACCACTATTACAGGTTTAACAACTCCTACCGTTGAAAAGATGGGAGGTGCTTTTTCATTCTCCTATCCTTTGGGTGGACTTTGGAGTCTTTCTCTTGGTTTTAAATATGAAGAGATTACTTATTTGGATAACTCTAATCCTAAGAGCAGTGTAGGGAGTTTTAAGATAGGATTAATAAGAGATTCTAGAGATTTCTATTTAAATCCTACACAAGGAAATAGACAATATGTAAACTTAGAATTTGCTGGTGGTGGTAGTGATGCTAACTTTATCAAATATGTAGGAGATTTTCAGTGGCATATACCACTCACTAATAGAGAGTCTACTTTAACTATTACGGAGCAGAAAAATAGACAAGTTTTATCATTTAGGTTAGGATTAGGATATGCTGAGGGTAATATACCAACCACCGAACTCTTTACCTTAGGTGGGTCAAGTTCTATCAGAGGATTTTATGATAACGAATTTAAAGGAGATACATTTGCTCTTTTGAATATACAATATAGAATTCCACTTGGAAATGGAATTTATGGGGTTTTCTTTTTAGATACTGGAAATGCGTGGTATTCAAGGGATATTTCCTCCTTGTCTGATATTAAGCTTTATACTGGCATGGGACTTGGTTTAAGATATGAGACTATAATTATTCCAATAAGATTTGACTTTGGATATAATTTTGGTAATGATCCAATGGATCCTAATACAAAGTGGAGAATTCATTTTAGCTTTGGAGATATATTTTAATGAATGGAGGGATTTCTTTGAAAAGGATAATAATATTTTCTTTATTTCTTTTATTTACTTTAAACCTTACCTTTGCTAATGAAAATTATTTTGTTCAGGGAATATCTATAATTGGATTGAAAAATGTTTCTTACGATGTGGTTCAGAATATGTTGAATATTAAAGTGTTAAATACATATGATGTTAACTATATAGAAGGTCAAATAAATAAGTTAAAGGAAAGTGGTTATTTTAAATTTGTCTCTTATGAACTTAAAAAGTTGGATGTTGGTTATGATTTAATAATAAAAGTAGAGGAATTTCCTGTTATTACTGACATAATATTTCCGGATATCAAGCTTATGAAAATCGATGATATTAAGAAAGTTATTTATAGTGGCAAAGGTAAATTTTTTATTGAGGATAAAATTAAAGAGGATTGCGAAAAAATTGAGGAGCTATATAGAAGTAAGGGATTTGTTTTAGAAATGTCTCCTCAATATATTTTTAAAGATGGGATACTTACATTTATCTGGAAGGAAGCTCCTATTTTAGGTAAAATTGAAATAAAAAGCGATAATCAATGGGAAAAGAAGATTATTGAGGATAATTTAAATCTTTCTATAGGAGATCCACTTGATCTAAGGAAAATAGATGAACTTAATCAGAAACTTTTGAAAAAGAATATAAGAATAAAAATAATACCAGAATGGGCTTTTGAAGAAGGCTATACAATTTTATATCTTAATGTTGAACATCTGTCACCAAGAGTAGTTTCTTTAAGTTATGAAAGAAATGAAAGAATTAATTTGGGTTTTAGCTACTATTTAAGTAATTATGGCAATTTAGACTTAAGTATTTCTAACGATATGCAAGGATCTCTTGATTACCTAATTTCTTGGCAACGTGATTTTTTAAAAGTTTATTTTGGAGATAATTATTGGGGATTGAGTATTTATAAAATTCTTTCCAAGAATAACATAGTAGGAGAGATTGGTTTTAGAAATAATCCGAATATTAATGATAAAGTATTGAACTTTAATATAACTCAAGATTCCACTTTAGAAGAGGATGGTATTTATAAATCTGGAAGCTATTTTAACTTTAGTATAGATTTTCATGGGGGAGGCTCTAATTATAATTATTCTTTAGCATCATTATCAGGCAAGTATTTTATAAGATATGGAGAAAGTCTTAATGAACGTATATTAGGTTTTATGGGGGATATAAGATATCCTTTTGGAGACTCACCCGAGGACGGATCTTTGTACTTAAAAATTACTTATGCCTTTCCCTTAAGCAAAGGGATGTATTTAACTCTATCTTTGGGAGGTGATAGCTGTTTTAATCCAAAAGATTTAATTTCCGCGAGCGATATTAGAATTAATCCATTTTTTGGTATGGAGTTTTCAGTTTCTCAAAAATCCTTATTCTATGCCTTTGGATTAGAGAGCAATCTTGTATCTTTGAGAAAATTTTATATTAAATCAAAATTAGAATTTTAGGAGGTAAGGAAAAATGAAAAAATATGGTCTGTTAATAGTATTATTACTAATTGCAATCTCATTTGTCTTTGTTGGTGTTAAAATTGTTGGGGCACAGACTCAAACATCTTTAAAGATAGCATATATTGATGAAGATAAACTTTTAAGAAGCTATCCTCCTTTTATGAATGCATATAATAAATATCAACAAGAATATCAAGATAGACTTAATAAGCTTAATGAAGCTCAGAAGGCTGGAAAATCTCAAGATGAAATAAAGAAATTATCAGCCCAATATGATGCAGAACTTCAACCCTATAAACAAGCAGTGGAGAAAGTATTAGATAGCTTAAAAAAGACTCTTGATAAAATATTCTCTGATCTTGCTAAAAAAGAGGGATATATAGCGGTACTTACAAAGAATGTACAAGGACAGGAGATTGTAATTTGGGGTGGAGTAGATATTACAGATAAGGTCATAAATATTCTATCTTCTGGTAAATAGATATGGCTAAAAGATTATTTAGGATAATTTTAATCATATACGTTATACTTGTTTTATCTTTTTCTATTGTTTCTTCTCAACAGAGTATTAATATAGGATATGTAGATTATTCAAAGGTATTCCTTGAATTTAGATATACTAAGAATGTTCAAGCTGAAATAAAGAAAAGACAATCTGATATTGAAAAATTAGTAGAAGATGCTAAGAAAAGTGGAAAAACTGATAAGGAGATTAACGAATTAAGATCAAAAGAAGAGAAGAAATTAGGGGAATATGTAGAGAAAGCAAGACAGGATATAAAAAATAAAATTTTAAAAGAAATTGAGAATATAGCAAAGAGTAAAAAGCTTTCTGTGGTTATAGAAAAGAAGATAAGAATATGGGGTGGAATTGATATTACTGATGAGGTTTTAAAAAATTTGAATAAGTAAAGGGTGAATAAAGATGTATCTTAGCGAAATAGCAAAGTTAATTAATGGGGAATTAGTTGGAGAAGATGTATATATAGAAAAGATCTCTGAATGGGACAAAGCAGAGGAAAAGGACCTTATATTTGTGTTTGATTTGGATGATATAGAAGTGGCTGAAAAAACAAGGGCAAAAGCAATGGTGATTCCTTCTGATGGGTCTTCTTCTAAGCCACATATAAAGGTTGAGAATCCTAAACTTGCAATGGCAAAATTATTAAAGTATTTTGATTGGCGAGTATATCCTAAAGATATTCATCCTACAGTTATTATAGGGGAAGGGGTTCAATTAGGAGATGATGTGGGAATAGCGCCATATGCTGTTATAGGAAATAATGTAAAGATTGGTAAAGGATCAAAGATATTTTCAGGAGTAATTATAGGAAATAATGTGGAAATAGGCGAGAACTGTATCATATATCCAAGAGTAACTATTTATGATCATTGCCATATTGGAAACAGAGTTATAATTCACGCAGGATGTAGTATCGGTGTAGATGGCTTTGGATATATATGGAATGGAGAAGAGCATTATAAAATCCCTCATATTGGTAAGGTGGTCATAGAGGATGGAGTAGAAATAGGAGGAAATACTGTTATTGAGAGAGCTACTTTGGGAGAAACGCGCATAGGTAAAGGTACTAAAATAGGATCATTGATAATTATAGGACATAATGTAAGAATAGGAGAAAATTGTGTTATAGTAAGTCAAAGTGGTATAGCTGGAAGTAGTAAATTAGGAAACAATGTAATCATGGCAGGTCAAAGTGGGGTTTCTGATCATGTCAAAGTAGGCAATAATGTTACCATTCTTGCTAAGAGTGGTGTAATTAAAGACATACCTGATAATATGGTGGTTTCTGGATTTCCTGCCAGACCTCACAAGGAAGAGATGAGGGTACAAGCTATTATGAGGAGACTTCCTGAGATTTGGGAAGAAATAAAGAGGTTGAGGGATAGGCTTGGATAGACAAAGAACCATTAAAGGGTCTATCAAAGTAGAGGGTAAAGGTTTACATACTGGTTGTTATACTAAGATGTATTTACATTCTGCACCAGAAAATACAGGAATTTTGTTTATTAAGAATAAGGTAAAAATTCCAGCTAGTTATAAGTTTGTAGTAGAAACTTCACGAAGGGTTGTTTTAGAAAAAGATGGTGAAAAGATTTCTACTGTTGAACATTTTTTATCTTCATTATATTATCTTGGGATTTCTAACCTATATGTGGAAGTTGATGGAGACGAATTGCCAATTTTAGATGGCAGTGCTTTAAATTGGGTAGAAATTCTTGAGAATTTAGTAAAAGATCAGGATCTTTTACAAGATGAATTGACAATTGAAACCCCATATTCTTTTAGAGATAGAAATGCTGAAATAATCTTTTTCCCCTCCAGCAAATTTCAAGTGCTTTGTGCTATCTCTTTCCCTAATTCCTTTTTAAAATGGCAAAGATTTTATTTAAAAGATCTTAAAGATTATAAAACTGAAATTGCTCCAGCAAGAACTTTCGGGTTTTATTATGAGGTAGAAGAGCTTATTAAAAGAGGACTCATAAGTGGTGCTGATCTTAATAATGCACTTCTTGTGGGAGAAGAAGCATACGTTAATGAACCTCGCTTTAAGGATGAACCAGTAAGGCATAAAATTCTTGATTTAATAGGTGATATGGCTCTTTCAGGTAAAAGATTAAAATTAAAAGTTATATCTATTGGATCAGGGCATTCACTACATATAAAAGCTATTTCATATCTACTTAGGGGGTGATGATGTGAATAATATTGATATTACTAAAATTCTTCCTCATCGTTTTCCCTTTCTTCTTGTAGATAGAGTCTTAGATTTTAAAGAAGGGGAATGGTTAAAAGCAATAAAAAATGTTACTTATAATGACTATTTTTTTGTAGGACATTTTCCCGAAAGACCTATTATGCCAGGAGTATTAATAATTGAAGCTATGGCACAATCAGCAGGTATATTTTTATTTCTAAGCTATGGAAAAGATAAAAGAGATAACGAATATATAGCATATTTGGCAGGGGTTAATAATGTTAAATTCAGAAAACCAGTGATTCCAGGAGATCAAATAATTTTAGAAGTAAAGCTAAAACAAACAGTAAGGAATATATATAAATTTGATGCAATTTGTAGAGTAGATGATAATATTGTGGCTGATGGAGAAATTACTATTGCCTTAGGAGGAAAAGGATGAGGGATGTATCAATACATCCAACCGCTATAGTTAGTGATAAGGCTGAAATAGGTATAAATGTAGAGATTGGTCCTTTTACTGTAATTGAGGATGGAGTAAAAATTGGTGATTATACAAAAATAGAAAACCATGTTCATATAAAAAAAGGAACCATTATAGGTAGTGGTTGTCATATACATACGGGTAGTGTTTTAGGAGATATCCCTCAAGATTTGAGTTTTAAAGGAGAAAATAGCTTTCTTATAATAGGAAATAATGTAACTATAAGAGAATATTGTGTTTTTCATAGAGCATCTGGTGAAGGAAATGCTACAATTGTAGGTGATAATTGTTATTTAATGGCATATGTTCATGTAGCTCATAATGTTAAAATTGGAAAAGGTGTTATAATAGCCAATGCTACACAACTTGCTGGATATGTGGAAATTGGAGATAAGGCATTTATAAGTGGTCTTGTCGGGGTTCATCAGTTTGTAAGGGTAGGGAGTTATGCAATGGTTGGAGCATTATCTAAGTTGGTTAAAGATATTCCTCCCTTTTCTTTATGCGATGGTAGTCCAGCTTTAATATATGGTGTTAATGTGGTAGGTCTAAGAAGAAATAGTTTTTCGAATGATAGGATTAGTATAATTAGAAAGCTTTTTCATATATTATATGATAAAAGTTTATCTTTTGAGAAAAGGATAGAGGAAATATCTAAGATGGAATATGAAGAAGCTAAAATATTAGTTGATTTTGTTAAAGGCTCGAAAAGAGGAATTGCTGATGCATCTTGGAGGAGCGAAGAATGAAAATATTCTTTTCAGCCTTAGAAGTTTCTGCTGATTTACATGGATCAAAGCTTATACATGCATTAAAACAAAAACAAAAAGATATACAATTTTTTGGTCTTGGCGGAGAAAAAATGAAAGATGAAGGTATGGATGTAAAATGGGATCTAACAAGATATAGTACTGTTGGTTTTATTGAGCCTTTACCTTATATTCCAAAGTTATTAAAAATACAACAAAAAGCCAAAAATTTATTGAGAGAGACAAAACCTGATCTTGCTATATTTATTGATGCTCAAGGCTTTAATCTTCCATTAGCAAAATATGCGAAAGGTTTAGGTATAAAAACGGTATATTATTTTGCCCCTCAATATTGGCTTTGGGGGAAAAAGGAAGAAGCTAAAGAAGTTCTCTCAAATTTGGATTGGATAATTGCCACTTTTCCTCAAGAGTATTCTTTATATAAATCATTTGGGGATAATGTGGTTTTTTATGGCCATCCTCTTATAGATTATCTTTCAATTTATTCAGACATAGATAAAAGAGATGATCTTATAGGACTTTTCCCAGGAAGTAGAGTTCAAGAAATTAAAAAACTTACTCCTATTTTTTTAGAGATAGCAGAGAAATTACCTGGATATAAATTTGTTATTCCTTTAGCAAGTCAAAAGTTCTCTAATTTATTATATTCTATTATAAAAGGGAAAGAAACTTTGGTGGAAGTGGTATCAGGAAATGAAAGTCAAAAGATCTTAAGAGCTTCTATTATAAGCCTTGTGGCTTCTGGTACTGTAACTTTAGAGGCTGCTATCCTCAAGACACCTGTTTTTGTGTTTTATAAGATCTCTCCTTTGACTTATTTCATTGCAAAAAGACTTGTTCACTATCCTTATATTGCTCTGCCAAATATAATTTTAGAAAAGTGTATATTTCCTGAATATGTTCAATATATAGACATAAAAAAGGTTGTTAAGGATATAGAGGACTTTTTGAAAGATGGTGATAGGATAGAAAAAATATTAAAGGATCTTGATAGAATCTCTGAAATACTTGGAGAACCTGGAGTTTTAAATAGAATTTCTGATTTTATTTTAAATCTTTTATGAAAATTTATTTTATAGCTAATGGGCCCGGAGAAATAGTAGGCTGGCTCTATCCATTGGTACAGTGGATAAGAGAGTATAAGCCTTTTTGGAGTAAATATTTGTCATATTATCTAATATTAAATCCTTGTCAGTTTGCCTCAGGAGAAGAGGAGAGAGTTGTTAGAACATGGGAATTTTTTGAAGAGATATTTTTACCAGACGAATATTGGAATCTTTTTAAATTTAAAGAAGCTAACTCAATAATTTTCCACATAGGAGGAGATCTATTTTTTAATTTGGCTCTTGCCAAAAAGTGGAAAAGTAAATCTTTGGCATACTTAGAGAAAGATTTTTATTGG
>JAPYWU010000028.1 GCA_028276205.1 Dictyoglomaceae bacterium
GGTAATCTATTACTTTTGCCCCTAACTTATCTGCAATAAACTTGGTAGCGTCTTCAGAACCCGTATCAACTACTACAATTTCATCTACAAATGGTTTTACACTTTTTATGCACCGAATTAAAGAAGCCCCTCCATTCTTTGTAATTATACAAGCACTTATTTTCATTAATTCTTTCCCCCCTCTTTTCTTTATTGTACTTGCTTTGCTCCTATTCTTTTTTACAATTCTACAATAAAGCTCAAGTCCTTTAGTTAAAAATTTATCATAAATCCCGAATTTAGCTAAAATACCCAGAAATCAGGCTACACAAGTTACCTCTTCATTATCATCAAAATATAAAAGCATTCGTAATCCAGATATCACATGAGAAAATGGTATCTTTTTAATTATAAATAGTAAAAACTGTAATAAGGCAGTATAGAGATATATTAAAACCATAGAAATTTTGTAGAATTTATAAATTTTTACTTGAACTTAAACCATCTAGCGTTTACAAAGGCTATTAAACTTAATATAATAGATTAAATTAAGTAAGGATTAGATTATAAAAACGGGAGGTGATATATTCATGATAAAAGATTTAAAGATGAATGAGAAAAAGATTAAAAAAAGCAGTATAATTTACGGTTTATCTGCTATTTCAGGTTTAATTTTAGTTATGATAATACTTTTCCCAATTCCCAAGTATATTGGAATTCCCCTTTGCTTAATGGCTCTTTTTATATTTATATTGAATGGTATCCTTTGGATTAAAAATTATAAGAAATCATAGTTCTCTAAAACTTATATTATTATCTTTGTTGTGAGCTTTTCATCAATTCTTTACTATTTTCTCAAATGATAGATTAAAAATTACGGTATACTCTTAATAAAACTTTCTTGCAGTTATGATAATTTTTTCATCGTCTACTCTAAAGTCTAATTTTTAAAACTCTTTTTATATACATCTGAAGACATTTCTATTGTGCTATAGGTAATGAATAAAATTTTAAAGTCTCTCATTAATATATTAGTTGCCATTGTTACTATATATTTGATGCAACATTTTTTATCTCAACCAAAATTAAATAAGCACTAAATCAAATAGAGTATACAGACATAAGGAATATAAATTTACATAGATTATCAAAGAGTATAAGGTTTAATAATAAGGCTTATATAAAAAAAATGGTGGGCCCGCCAGGATTCGAACCTAGAACCAACCGGTTATGAGCCGGCTGCTCTGCCGTTGAGCTACGGGCCCAACTTTCAACGAAAATTATATTATATTCTTTTATAAATTTCAAGAGCTTAAGTATGATATAAAAAGTTGAGGGGAGAAACATTAAATTCTCCCCCCTTTAAATAGTTTAAACCTTAGGTAAATCCCTTAGTGCTTCTTCAACCTTTTCCTTAGGATAAGAATAATCTTCCAACTTTCCTGCAAAATATTGATCATAGGCAGAAAGATCAAAGAAGCCATGACCACTAAGATTAAATAGTATAACTCTCTTTTCTCCTTTTTCTTTAGCATCCAAAGCTTCATCAATAGTTGCTTTTATAGCATGGCAAGATTCTGGTGCGGGTATAATACCTTCTGTCCTTGCAAAAATAACTCCTGCTTCAAATACTTTTGTTTGAGGATACGCTACTGCCTCGATATATCCATTATGATAAAGAGCACTTACCAAAGGTGCCATTCCATGATAACGTAAACCTCCTGCATGAATAGAAGGAGGAATAAAATTGTGGCCAAGAGTATACATCTTTAAAAGAGGGGTCATTTTAGCCACATCACCAAAATCATATGTATATACACCTTTTGTAAGACTTGGGCAAGATTCAGGCTCTACAGCAATAATTCTAATCTTTTTACCCTTAAATTTTTCTCTTACAAAAGGAAAGGAAAGACCTGCAAAATTACTTCCCCCACCTACACACCCTATTACTACATCAGGAAATTCTTCAGCCATTTCCATTTGCATTAAAGCTTCTTCTCCAATTATGGTTTGATGTAAAAGTACATGATTAAGTACACTACCAAGGGAATATTTTGTATCATCTCTCTTAACTGCATCTTCTACTGCTTCACTAATGGCAATACCTAAGGAACCTGGAGAATCTGGATCTTTCTCTAAAATCCTCCTTCCAGCTTCTGTATCTTGACTTGGGCTTGGTACAACCTTTGCCCCCCATATCTCCATTAGGGATCTTCTATAAGGTTTCTGATAGTAACTTACTTTAACCATATATACTTTACATTCTAATTTAAAGAAATTGCATGCCATAGATAAAGCAGATCCCCATTGGCCTGCTCCTGTCTCTGTGGTTAATCTTTTAACACCTTCCAGTTTATTGTAGAAAGCTTGAGCTACTGCAGTGTTTGGTTTATGGCTTCCTGGAGGACTCACTCCTTCATACTTATAATATATATGAGCTGGAGTATCCAAATATTTTTCCAAATTTATAGCTCTATACAAAGGTGTAGGTCTCCAAAGTTTATAAATATTTAAAACCTCTTCTGGAATAGGAATAAACCTTTCTTGACTTACTTCTTGTTTAATTAACTCCATAGGAAAAATAGGTGCAAGATCCTCAGGCTTAACAGGCTGTAAAGTAGCAGGATGAATTACAGGAGGAAGCGGAAAAGGAAGATCAGGTATAATGTTGTACCAATCCTTAGGAAGCTTTGACTCTTCTAAGATATACTTATACTGACTCATACCTTAAAAACCTCCCCTAATAAAAAATTAAAGCCTTCTCATCCACAAAAGGACGAGAAGGCTTGATCTCGTGGTACCACCTTAATTGAGGTAAATATACCCCAACTCTCTGCCCATTTAACGGAGGCAATCCCGTTGGAGACTACTCGGAAATATATTTTCCCTTTCGTTCCAAGGCTCCAGGACCCATTCACTACCAGCAAGATGGTTGGCTTCCAGCTAATACCAACCTCTCTGTTATCTTGCTACTAGGTAGTTACTATTTCCCTTCATAGCCTTTCCTATTTTTAGTTGATATTATACTATAAATTTTTAATAACAAAAACTCTTTGTGGAAAATTTTTTATTTTTATGTTATTTTATATCAAATTGGTATAATTTATAAAGGATGGGGTGAAAAAATGCTTAAAATAATTGAAACGATAGTTGCAGACTATAAGGCTGTATTTGAAAAGGATCCTGCTGCAAGAAATTTTTTAGAAGTAATACTTTGTTATCCGGGTTTTCATGCCATATTACTACATAGATTAGCTCATTTTCTTTGGAAATTAAAAATACCAATTATTCCACGATTAATTTCCCATATAAATAGACTTTTAACAGGAATAGAGATCCATCCCGGAGCAAAGATTGGTAAGGGGTTCTTTATTGATCATGGAATGGGAGTAGTAATAGGAGAAACAACAGAAATAGGAGATAATGTACTCATATATCAAGGCGTTACTTTAGGAGGAACAGGTAAAGAAAAGGGTAAAAGACATCCAACAATAGGTAATAATGTGGTCATTGGAGCAGGAGCAAAAGTTCTTGGACCAATAACTATAGGAGATAATACAAGAATAGGTGCTGGATCTGTAGTATTAAAGTCTGTACCACCCAACTGTACAGTTGTGGGAGTGCCAGGAAGAGTTATAGTACAAGAGGGGAGAAAATTAACTCCTAAGGAAATGTTAGAACATGGTAATATTCCTGATCCTGAACTAAGTTTAATTGAAGAGCTAAAATCAAGGATTGAGCACCTTGAAAATAGGATAGAAAAACTGGAAAGATTATTAAGAGAAAAATCAGAAAATTTATGATATAATTACGAATTAAAAGAAAATAGGTTCCCGGGGGAGCCTCTGAAACTGAGGCTGAGAGGGTAGCAGAAGCTACCGACCCTTTGAACCTGATCTGGGTAATGCCAGCGTAGGGAAGGGATAAGATAAAAAAACATTTTAGGTATAAAATTTAAGGTTCCCTTCCAACTATGCTGGCAAGGGAACCTTAAATTTTTATATAGGAGGTGCTTCCTAATGTTTCAAAAATCTGTAAGGCTCCTCACAGAAGGTGCTCTATCTATAGCTTTATCTCTCCTTCTTTGGTATTTGCGTATTGGTGCTATGCCTCAAGGAGGAAGTATAAGTCTGCAAATGCTTCCTCTCTTTATCTTTGCTTTAAGATGGGGAACATTACCGGGTATTTTAGTAGGACTAGTGTATGGGGTTATACACTCTCTACAAGATATGTATGTTGTCCATTGGGCTCAATATTTATTAGATTATCCTATTGCCTTTGGTTTAATAGGCCTTTCAGGAATAGCAAAAAAGATTAAGGCCTCAAAAATAATCACCCTTTTAATAGCCTTACTTTTCTTAGCAGGTTCAATCTTATTTGTATTTAATATATCTAATGAACTTCCTCAAGCTCAAAAAACCCTTGAAGAGTTAAAGTTAAAACTTCAATCTGCCCAAGGTGAAGAAAAAACTAAAATAGAAGAAGATATTAAAGATTTAGAATTTAAATTGAAGTGGTTTCCAATTTCAAGAATAGTTTTAATAGTTGCAGGTGTTCTTGGAGCACTACTTTTAATTTATGGTGCAATCCTCAGAAAGACTCAAGAACCCATAGAGCTTGGAGTATTTATTGGAGGCCTCGGAAGATTATTTGCTCATTTCCTATCAGGTGTGATTTTCTTTTCCCAATATGCTCCACCTGGAACACCTGCATGGATTTACTCCTTAATATATAATCTTTTTGTAGTAGTACCAAGTACTTTTGTATGTTTACCATTGGTACTACTTATATATCCCAGACTAAAAGAAAGTGAGATATAATACAAAAATATGAAAATAGCAATTTTTGCAAATGGAGAAAGTAATTTAGATATAAATGATATAGGAATTATATTTCCTGTAGAGAAAATTATATGTGCTAACGGTGGGACCAAATTAGCATTAAGGTTTGATATAATTCCTGACATAATTATAGGCGATTTAGATTCGTTAACAGAAGATATATCTAAAAAGCTGGAAGACAAAAAAATAGAATGGAAAGTCTATCCAAAGGAAAAAGACGAAACTGACTTAGAGTTAGCAGTAAGAGAAGCTATAAAATTTAAACCTAAAGAAATATATTTTATTGGACTTTTAGGAGGAAGAATCGACCATCTACTTTCTAATCTATTCTTTTTAGAAAAAGTCAAAGATATGGGTATTGAACCCTATGTAATAGATAAAAATTTAACAATTTATCTTATGAAAGGAGAAGAAGAAAGAATATTTTGGGGGAATAAGGGAGATACGCTCTCCCTCATTCCCCTATCAGATATGGTTGATGGGATCTTTTTAGAAGGTTTAAAATACCCCTTACAAAATGAACCCTTATATAGAAACCTTACAAGAGGAATAAGTAATGAATTTCTTGTACCACAAGCTAAAATAAAAATTTCTGAGGGAACACTTTTTGTAATACATCTACACAAAAAATAAGCTTTTATGTTAAAATATATAGTCTTTATTTTTTAAAACCATCGAAATTTTTTAATTCTGAGGAAGAAATGGAAAAAAGCAAAATAATATTAGTTGGTTTAGAAAAAGAGATGGAGAACTCCTACTTGGATTACGCTATGAGCGTAATCGTAGGAAGAGCTTTGCCTGATGCAAGGGATGGACTAAAACCAGTACAAAGAAGAATTATATATTCCATGTACGAATCTGGAATGCTACACAATAGACCCTATAAAAAGAGTGCTCATGTAGTAGGTAATGTCTTAGGTAGATATCACCCTCATGGTGATGCTGCTGTCTATGAAGCCTTAGTAAGAATGGCTCAAGATTTCTCATTTAGATATCCATTAATAGATGGACATGGAAATTTTGGTTCCATAGATGGAGACGAACCAGCAGCCATGAGATACACAGAGGTAAGACTTGCTCCCATAGCATCAGAAATGATTGCAGATATAGAAAAAGATGTGGTAGATTTTGTACCCAACTATGACAATTCACTAAAGGAGCCAGTAGTACTTCCAACTAAAATTCCTCAACTTCTTATGAATGGTTCCTCTGGTATAGCTGTTGGAATGGCAACTAATATTCCACCTCATAACTTAGGGGAATTAATAGATGCTTTACTTTATTTAATAGAAAATCCTCATGCAGAACTTGATGAAATATTAAGATTTATAAAAGGTCCTGATTTTCCAACAGGGGGAATAATTGTAGGAAGAAAAGGAATAAGAGAAAGTTACTTAACAGGTAAAGGTAAAATCATAGTAAGAGGAAAGGTTAAAATAGAGGAGACTAAAAAAGGCGAAAAAAATATTATCATTACCGAAATACCTTATCAAGTTAACAAGGCTAATCTTCTGACCCAAATTGCTGAACTTGTACAAGAAAAGAAAATAACTGGAATAAAAGATCTAAGAGATGAGTCAGATAAACATGGAATAAGAGTTGTAATAGAGCTTAGAAAAGAAGCAGAGCCCCAAATTGTTATTAATCAGCTTTATAAACATACTCAATTAGAAACTACTTTTGGTGTTATCATGCTTGCCATCTTAGATGGTCAACCTAAAGTCTTTAATCTTATAGAACTACTTAAGATCTTCTTAGAACATAGAAAATATGTAGTACTGAGAAGAACCAAGTATGATCTGGAGAAAGCAAAGGCAAGGGCTCATATATTAGAAGGACTATTAATAGCATTAGATCACTTAGATGAAGTAATAAGGATTATAAGACAGGCTGAAAATGTCGATTCTGCAAGAGAAGAATTAATGATAAAATTTAAGCTCACACATGTACAAGCCCAAGCAATTCTCGATATGAGATTACATCAATTAACAAAGCTTGAGAAAGAGAAATTAATAAATGAGATGGAAAATATAAGAAAAACTATTGAAGAACTACAAAAAATACTTACCGATGAAAAGGAATTATGGAAAGTAATAACAGAGGAATTAAAAGAGATAAAAAATAAATATTCTGATAAAAGAAGAACAGAAATTCAAGAGGAAGAAAAAAGTGATATTACTATTGAGGACTTAGTACCTGATAATCCTGAAGTTGTATGTCTTACTCGAGAAGGATATATAAAGAGACTGCCATTATCCACATATCAGATACAAAAAAGAGGAGGAAAAGGCCTTAATACTCTTGCTAATAATATAAATGACATAATAACTTCCTTTGTGGTTACATCCACAAGAAGTACATTATTTTTATTCAGCAACAAAGGAAGAACCTTTTACATAAAAACATATGAATTAGATGAAACTTCAAGACAAAGTAAAGGTACACTCCTTAAAGACTACATAGGTATAACTGAAGGAGAAAAAATAACAGAAATTATCTCTTTAAATGAATTTCCACAAAATCTCTATTTTCTATTTGTAACCTCTCAAGGAATAGTAAAAAAGACTCCTGTAGAAGAATTTCAAAATGTTAGAAAAGCTGGAATTAATGCTATAAAATTGGCAGAAAATGACTTGTTAGTTAATGTGTTCTTAACTACTGGAAATGATCATATTATATTATTTACAAAGAAAGGTAATGCTATAAGATTTGATGAAAAAGATGTTAGACCTATGGGAAGAACTGCCCAAGGAGTATTAGGAATAAAACTAAGAAAAGATGACTCGGTAGTAGGTGGAGTAATTGTTAAAGATGATAAAGATATTGTACTTGTTACAGAATATGGCATAGGTAAAAGAATAAAACCTGATGAGTTCAATTTACAAAAAAGAGGTGGAATTGGAATAAGAGCAATAAAAATAACACCTAGAACAGGCAACTTAATAGGAGTAAAAAATGTATCAGAAAATGATGAAATATTAATTAGCACTCAAAAAGGTCAAATTATAAGATTAGCTATAAAAAATATACCCATTATGGGAAGAAATACTCAAGGTGTAAAATTGGTAAAATTAAATGATGAGGATAGTGTAGTTAGTATTGATTTGGTGAGTAACGAAGAATGAAAAAATATGAATTAATTGACCACACAGCAGATATAGGAATAATAGCATATGGAAATACGAAGGAAGAAGCCTTCGAAGTAGCAGCAGAAGCAATGTTCGATCTTATATGTCCACTAGATAAAGTTGAAGAAAAGGAAAGATTTGATATTGAAGTAGATGCTGAAGATCTGGAATCTCTTCTTGTTACATGGTTGAATGAACTTCTTTATGTATTTGACGTTAAAAAACTAATATTCAAAAAATTTAATGTTACCCTTATAGGGAATAATCAACTGATAAGCCACTGTTTTGGAGAGAAATTTGATCCTAAAAAACATGAAATCATAAGAGAAATAAAAGCGGTAACATATAATCTATTAAAGATTGAAAATAAAGATAATCAATGGATGATACAGGTGGTATTTGATATTTAATGGCAAACTTAATAGTTGGAGAATCTCAATCAGGAAAAACATCACTTATTAAAGTCCTTTCAAAAGGAAAGGTGCATATTAAATTTTCTGATTATAATGTATGTGCGGTACCTAAGGAAGATGAAAGGCTAATAGAACTTTGGAAAACCTTTAAAAGTAAATCTATTAATTTTATAAATTTAGACTTTATAGATCCTCCAGGTAATGCTACTTTCTCATCCCTAAATCCACAACTTCATGAAAAAGTACAAAAAGCAGAAATAATTCTTTATGTGTTACCCCTTTTTAAAGAAGATAAAGACCTTGACGAGATAAAGAACCAAGAAAATGAATTAATACTAAAAGATCTGGAAACCACAGAAAAACTTTTAAAAAATAGAAAATTGGGTATACCTGAAAAAGCAGTTTTAGAGAAAATTCAAAAAAATCTATTGGATGAAATTCCATTGAGCAATGTGGAATTTAGAGAGGATGAATTAAAAATACTCTCTGCTTGGAATCTACTATCTATAAAACCAATTTTTTATATAATAAATATCTCAAACACCCAATTAGAAGATGAAAAACTTATAAATTTGATAAAGGAGAGATTAAAAGATAAAATCTATTTCCTATTTCCAGCTAAATTAGAAGAAGAACTCTTAGAACTTGATGAAAAAGATGCCTCAGAATACTTATCCATGTACAACTTATCAAAAAGCATAAGAAATCTATTAATAGATAAAATTTTTGAGTTTAACAATCTTATTTCCTTCTTTACAGCTGGAGAAAAAGATGCTCGAGCTTGGAAACTAAAAAAAGGAAGCACAGCTTTGGATGCTGCAGGTGTTATTCACACAGATATTGCAAAAGGATTTATAAGGGCTGAAGTAATAAGATGGGATGAACTTGTAAAAATTGGTGATTGGAAAAAGGCATATCAAGAGGGAAAAGTAAGAATAGAAAAGAAAGATTATATAGTAGAAGATGGAGATGTCCTATATATAAGATTCCATGTTTAAAATTGCTTAAATCTTTTCTTCTTCTTTAACAAAATCATAAAGTGTATATTTAGCTAAAGTTTCTCTCAATTTATTTGTCATCTCAACCCACAAAGGTCTTGTTTCACACCGAGAAACTCTCTTACACTTATTAGGAGAAACTATACAGTCCACTAATGCAGTCCTACCTTCTAAAGCTTCTACCACATCTAAAATCTTAATTTCCCTTGGATCACCATTTATATAGTAACCACCTTCAGCTCCAACCTCAGCCTTAACAAACTTGTTTTGGGAAAGAATTCTCATAATTCTTTCTAAGTATCTTAAAGGAATCTCTTCGGCCTCAGATATTCTCCTTACACTCACTGGACTTCCCTCTTTTTGATTTTTGGCTATATATATAAGAGCTCTTAAACCATATCTTGATCTTGTAGATAATTTCATAATTATTACACCTCTAAATTCATACTTTTTTAGGATATTTTACATATTATCCTTTTAAAAGTCAAATATCAATCAGGCTAAAACATTCTTTAACCATTTAAAAGACTTATTACCCCAAATCTCATGTCCTCCCTCAAAAAATTCATAGTCCAAATTATTAGATACATTCAAAAAATCATAAACTTTTTTAACCTTTGAAAAAGAAAATTTTGTTGCCTCTATAGGAAAAATAGGATCCTTTATACCATGTTCAATAAATAGAAATCTTGGTGCAATAAGCCCTGCAATATCATACATCTCTGCATATTTCAAAATACCATAAAGATAATTACATTCACAATGAGAAATACTTAATATACTATCTTTAAAGGTATTTAAATATCCACTAATAACTGTAGCTTTAATACGATCATCTAATGCTGATGCAAACAAGGAAGAAGTACCTCCCCCTGAAATCCCATAAATACCTATAGAATCTTTTTTTACCTCAGGGAAACTTTGAAGTAAATCAATACTCCTTATAATATCCCAGACTCTAAGCCCTATGACTGTTTTACCAAGCATTAATGCCCAGAAAAATAACTCTCTACATGAAGAACTCTTATTGTTCTTTACTAATTTCCTGTATCCAAAACCTAATTGTTCAATAACCAATGTGATGAAACCCTCTTTTACCAAAGATATTCCAAAATCCTTCATATAACCAGATGGAACTTCTCTTTCATTTCCATCTTCATCAAGTCCAACAGCATCATTCATTCCTATACCATGTCCAGGGATAGCAATAACAGCAGGAACAGGAAATTCTACCTTTTTGGGAGTAAGAAGATAAGCATAAACTTCTATATCTTCTGCAGAATTAAATATAATAAGTTCCCTTTTATAATCCTCAAAATCCTTAGTATTTAAAACCCTCAAATTGAAAACACATCTCTCTGGAAATCCCCCTAAAAGTTCGACTAACTTTAGTCTAAAATTTTCTCTCCAATTTAACCATTCTTCCTTATTCTTTGCTTTAAATTCACATAATCTTTCGTTTTGATAAAGCTTTTTGAAATATAAAAACTCCATAATTATCCTCCTTAACCAAAAATATTTTTTATATTGTACAGCTTTAATTTACTAATATTAACAAAAATAGATGAATGTTTTAAAATAACTCAAGATGAATTAAAAGAGGTGAATAAATTGAGGTTAATTGCAGATTTCCATATACATTCAAAATATAGTAGGGCCACAAGTAAAGAAATGGATCTTTATGGTCTCACAAAATGGGCTAAGATTAAGGGGGTAAATATTCTTGGTACTGGTGATTTTACACATCCATTATGGTTTGACGAGTTAAAAAATAAATTAAAAGAAGAAAATTATGGCATATATTCTTATAATTGCATTTATTTTATTT